>NZ_BCBD01000037.1:0-39888 GCF_001320345.1 Pseudomonas sp. NBRC 111127
GGTACTCGCATCCTACTGGGGTGTATACCAGCATGGTCGGTCGGTTGAGCGTGCTGAGGCTGGCAAGGCTTCAGCGCAGCGAGACAGCGGCGACCGCCTTGCTGAGGTCATCGGCGAACGGTCGGCGCGCCAGGAAGAACACCGGAGCGCAGATGCGCAGCAAGAGGCGAGGGTAAAAGGGCATGAAGAAAGAACGATTGCTGCTGCTGGCGCTGCTGACGCCGATGCTTCTGGCCAGCGGTTGCGCAGTGAAGCCGGCCAGTTCGCCGCCGCCGTCAGTTGCCCCAGCCCGGATACCGCCGCTGTCGCCCGAGGCCAGGCAGCCACCCGCGCCGCCATGGTGCTCTCCGACCTGCTCGCACGGGCTGACGAAAGAGCGGGAGAGCTGGCGGCAGCGTTTGACCAGGCCAGAGTTGCCGGCCAGCAGTGCGAGCGCGAGTACGACGCCCTAGTCGCAAAGCGGACGGCAGTAAGCGCCCGGGAATAAATTCGAAGGCTTCATGCAAAGAGAGCGGCCACCGGGGATGCGTCAACATCCCTGCTGACCGCCGAACCCGCAGACCATACCTGCAAGCCCAGCCAAGGCTCCCGCTCTGTGCACAAAGCACGGCGAGCCTAGCACCTGTTCATCCATACAGTAAAGGTTTGCAAATTGACTACCCCAATCATTCCTTGGATGGGCGGCAAGCGCCGCCTGGCCGACCGCTTGATCCCTCTATTCCCCGTTCATGAATGCTATGTCGA
Organism: Pseudomonas sp. NBRC 111127; assembly: GCF_001320345.1. Taxonomy (NCBI): domain Bacteria; kingdom Pseudomonadati; phylum Pseudomonadota; class Gammaproteobacteria; order Pseudomonadales; family Pseudomonadaceae; genus Pseudomonas; species Pseudomonas sp. NBRC 111127. The sequence continues at coordinate 745 of NZ_BCBD01000037.1, forward strand.
GGTGTTCGCCGGCGGCGCCGCCTTGTATTTCATGCGTCCTCAACCGGCGCCGGTCGAGGTGCTTAACGACCTCAATGGCGACCTGGTTAATCTCTACCGGGTGGTGCAGAACCACTTGGAGGAGTTCGTTCGACAGTTCAAGTGGGCTCTGTCCTCGCGGCAGATCTTTGAATGGCAGAAAATAGCCAGGCCTGAAACCCTCACCGACATCCAGCGCGCCGCACGATTCTTCTATTTGCAGCAGCACGCTTTTGGCGGGAAGGTCAGCGGGCAGACCTTCGGTACCGCCACCACCGGTCCTGCAATCAACCTGCTGCGTATCGAAGAGAATTTGTCCGCAGCATGGCAGCGGCTCGCTGGCACCTACGTTGAGAACCTGTCCTGGCTCGACTGTGCCCAGCGCTACGATAGAGGCCACACCTTCTTCTACATGGACCCGCCTTATTGGCAGACCGCTGGCTATGGGGTCGATTTTCCATTCGAACAATACGAACAGATGGCTGAGTTTATGCGGGCGTGCAAAGGCAAGGTGATGGTGAGTATTAACGACCATCCCGATATTCGAGCGGCCTTCAAGGGATTCCACTTTGAGCAGTTGGATATACGGTACACCACCGCGAATCAGCGGCACGGCGCAGCCGATATTACCGGTGAACTGGTGATCATGAATTGGGACCCGTCACAACTCGGACAGCTGTTTTGATAGGGGGTGGATCGATATTTCTGCTGCGCTGATTGCCTCCGACAAGCTAAAGCTTGGGTGGCGAACTGCTAGGAAGATTGAAGTGGACAAGCGCACCTTCATCGGCATGGTCGAAGCTGGCGAGCCGCTAATTCAGCATGCCATCGACGCCATGCGCGAGTATCACCAGGTTCAAGACTATGGCGCGCCGGCGGAGGAGGTCGAGCGCCTGCGTGTTCTTGCCGAGTCTCTGTTCCAAGCTGTGTCCGATTACCAGCTGCGCGCTGTGGCCAAGGCCCGCGGCAAGAATCTGCCACCTCTTCACTGATCCGCTGACCGGCAATTGCCCGCGCCCGATCCCGCCTATACGCTACTGTTTATCTATACAGTATTGGTGCCCTATGTACTTCCTCCTCATTCGCCGCCGCGTGGATGGCGTGGCCATCCCTACGAATCACCTCGGCAAGATCACGCCCATCCGGGCCGATATCCACATAGGTGACCACCACAGCGAGCCGCTGGGCCGGGTATCGACACAGGCTTGGGTGTTCAACCCTTCGCCTGGGCCGGACATCATCCCGCGGCTGCACGATGCCAAGGTCAACGGCATGGCCCAGCTCGGCATCAACATCAACGGGGTGGAGGAAGTCGACGGCGTGCTCTACGCGCAGTCCTGGTGGTGCAGGGCAGAATGATGGCCGGGATACCGAAAGCGTGGCTGGATGAGCTGAACGACCAATTTTCCTTGGTAACCGATCCAGATGGGCGCGCCGCTGTGCTCGATGAGATGGCCTATGCCGCGCACCGCCGCCGTGAAGTCAGTTCGGAGAACCTGGTCGATATGCTGGAGCTATCCGAGGCGGCGCGGCTTTGGGCGCTGACTGAGCACGAAGAGGCTTATCACATCGGCCTGTTCAAGTACGAACTATGGGAGGGGATGGGGAGCGATGATCCAGGCCGGATCATCGTTGGCAGAACGCCAGGGTGGGGGTGCTGAGGCTGTCTAAAACTGCTCGAAAGCTTCACGGTTTTACTGGGCGAAAGTCGCTGAAACTGGGCGAACTGTATTAGACAGTTCGGATGCGCAGGCCGCTTGGTGCGCGGCCTGAGCGTCGAATCTCACGCTACTCCTGCATTACCAGTGGCGTGCTTTTAAAATAAAGGGGGCGCTAACGCTTGAACAGGGATTTTCTGTCGGGAAGCCGAAAAGGGTTGTGAGATCCGTAGTCGATGAGAGCGATGTGCCGCGGAGAGAATTTCTGAAAGTGCACCAGAAAGTCTGAGGTGAAGTAGGTGCCCCATGGATTTCGCGAAGGACACCAAGCAGGATAGCCGATATGCGCATGATGCAGGTGATGCCTATTGGCCCACCAAATTTTCTGTATACGGTCTGGATCTAGCAGTGGCACATTGTCTGTAGGTGCAACCTTGCCCTTAAAGTCTTGTAACCCCTGTGCCTTGAAGTGGAATACAAAATCATCAATGAGATCTTGCTCAATGTCAGAGATTTCGTCGTATTTTTGTAGGAAATGGGGGCTAAATTCTACTTTGAACGACATTTACGCGCATTCTCCCGCATCCAATTGCGGAATTCTTCGCGCGTCAAATCTTGGGGCATTGCCACAAATGGTCCTTCCAACGCTTTCTCCATCTTGCGCTGGTCGAAGGTAACCTCGTCGTGAGACGGGTTTTGCTTTGGGGCTGCGAAGTCTACGCCTTTCACGGTCTTTGGCCCTCTCGGGGCGAGCAGGGATTGTATATTCCATACGACAATCCGGAGGATGGCCGGTTCACGGCGGTTGTGTATGGATTGGGTATAGCTAGCCCAGCTGGCTTTCGCAATGGTGTCTATACGTACAGTTCGCATTCGGGAAGGCTGGGGCGACTGATTGTACAGATCTTGACCAGATCGCGGATACCGTTCAGCGGTATTCTCAGAATCTGCTCGAAATGCGAATCGGAGGCTTACCCTGCGTCGGCGCAGCGTAAAATCGGTTCCAAAACTGAAACGGCGAGCCTTTTAGAATGCGGGTTACAGCTCCACAAATTGCGATTCGTTTTGGAACTGGATTTTGTCTGTAAGGCCGCATGCTGCGGCGATTCTTGTATCGGATTGCAAATCCGGGAAACCGCTTGGCCTAAGTCTCAAATGTGCGAACGAGCCGTGGGCCAATTCTTGGGCCAATGCATGCGTTTTGGTGCGGTGTCGGGAGGCTGAAACCCCCGAAAACATTGCACTCAACACCGCTCAAAACCGCGAAAATAATCGCATGGTGATGTTGGCGGTGGAGATCAAGGAGCTTACCTATCAATAACTTACGTGGCTTCTTTGCAGCTGCGGACCAATTTGGGGCCAGTCTGGCGCTTTTCCAGTTCTGACCAGTGGTTGGACGAGTCAATCCAGCGCGCATAAGTCGATAAGAGCATCTGCACGCCATGCCCGAGCTGTTGGGCGATAAATGTGGGGTTGAGACCAGACATTGAGCGTATTGTCGCATAGGTGTGGCGGCAGTTATACGGGGACGGTACCTGAACCCCAAACCTGCGAGGATCGGCCGCCATGGTTGATGCCGGTCCGACGTGACCGTCCCCCTTGAAGGATGACTTGATGAATTCCAACCACAGCGTCTATGCCGTCGATCATATTGGCTTCGCCGTCAGCTCACTGGAAGAAGCCATTCGCTTCTGGACAATCGGGCTTGGTTTCACGCTCGAACGCCAGTCGGAAATGGGAGGACAATTCATTCTCGATGTAACCGGCACCGCCGACCCGAAGGTGCGAACGGCGATAGTGAAAGGGCCGGATGGCAGCCGAGTGGAATTGCTGGAATATTCGCAGGGTGCCCGCCACGGTGTCACCCCGCCTACGGCATCTGCGATTGGCTCAGCGCATCTGGCATTGAGCGTGCAAGACATGCACGCCGTACTCGGTCGCATCGAGCAAGCGGGCTGGAAGGCCAGGGGTACGCCTCAACCGATTCCCCCAGGCCCACGCAAGGGTACGCTGGTGGTGTATGTGACCGGGCCAGACAACATTACGTTGGAGCTGATGCAGGCGGCTGAGTAGCGGGCTGCGAACAGCCTCCCGTATCTCAGGCCATTGATCGTGATGATGCCTTTGGATGGTGCGTAGCCAGCAACGCCTTGATGTTGCTGCGGCCCGGTTGGCTCATCAACTTTCCTGCACAGTGCAAGCCAGGCCCCGATCAGTTGCACCTGCTGGCTGGAGCGCTCCCGGCCAGCATCACGTTCATCGGTGAGGTGGGCCATCTGATGATGCTTGAGCAGCCACAGGCATTTGCACAGGAGATTGCCTAGGTACTCAATCGGGGTCAATCGGATTCGCGGACCAGTGCACGGCAACCTAGCCAGCGGTAATGCCGCCATCGGGCATAAACGTGCGCATTGGGCCGAGAAAGGCAATGGTGATCGGCTGCTCCCGACCTGAAGCTGCCCCTGCCGAGACACTCAGAGAAGTGGGGTGGAGTGTAGGCGCCCCACCCGCCATGATGCTGCCGGGGTCAGCAACCCATGCAAACTGTGCAATGCGCGGGCGATTCAGGACCTCCTGTCACTCGTGCCTAGGTAGGTCAGGGTACCGGATTACCCTGAGTCACGAATGAGGACGTTATGAAACACATAGTGGGAATTTCCGCAGCCATCGTTATGGCGTGTAGCCTGTCAGCACACGCGGATGAGAAAGTACCTGCCCCAAACTAGAAGAATTGTTCGGGTAGCACGTACGATCAGATCCTCGCCAGTCTTCTGAAAGACTCTGATCGCAATGAATTCGTTTTCAACAGCAAGAGTTTTAAGCAAGCTCGAAAACACACAGAGTGGAAGTTCGAGAAGAGCCCACCGGACGATTTCTGACCGCACGGTATAGATATCCCGCGCCAAACCCTGGCACGCTGGGTGATTCAATGCAGCGAGCACTTTCAGCCGCTACTTAATCTGATGCGCGAAAGCCTGTTGGACAGTAGGATCATCCACTGCGATGAAACACGTGTGCAGGTGTTGAAAGAGCCGGGGCGTGGGCCCAGCAGCCAATCCTGGATGTGGGTACAAACCGGCGGCCCACCTAATTACAATGCGCTGGCTGCACAGGACGGACTGGAGCGCTTGGGCTGCTGGGCGCACGTGCGCCGCAAGTTCGTCGAAGCGCAGAAAGTACAGCCCAAGGGCAAAACAGGACGCGCTGACATTGCATTAAACTGGTCAATAAGCTCTATGACGTCGAGCGCGACTTGAAGGACAGTGACGACGAAGATCGTAAGGTTGCCCACATGGACCGCAGCCTGCCATTGCTGACCCAGCTGAAAAACTGGGTAGAGAAAACGCAACCTCAGGTCACGACGCAGAGTGCCTTGGGCAAAGCCATCGGTTACTTGGCCAAGCCTAAAATACACAGTTAAGTGCTCCCCCATGGTGGGTCAGATGGGGCCTACGAAGCGCTTGAAGGACCAGAGCGAGGTAACGACCATGGAATACGACGAAAAACTGATTGAAGACGCAGTGCTTGCCTTGTTGGCAGCCTATAGCTCCGACAAAGGTAACGCGTGGAAAGGATTTGACTTCGAGATCATGAATCGACTGCATGAACGGGGTTTCATCAGTAATCCAGTTCATAAAAACAAATCCATCTGGTTGACGGTCGAGGGGCTGGAGCGAGGCCGACGGCTAGCTGACCAGATGTTCGGGTTAAAGACTCAAGCGGGGCAGGAGCCTGACTCGAATACCTGATTTCCCCGTCCTTCATGTAACGGGTGGGGTTTATGGATCGCTTACGAGTGAGGGCTCAAGCAATATGTGATCACGGACGACCTAGCGCTGGCGGGAGGCGATGCTGTAGCCGAGCTGAACATGCGCAATCCGCAGATGGGGGGCTTGTCTGGCTGGCTTTGGTGCTATGTAGCCGTCGCTGCGGATTGCCCGCGAGCATAAGAAGGGTGAAGCCAAGGCTCGCGAACCGATCAACCCTGGAGCGGCCAAGATAGATTGCGCCCTGGAGCAATTGCGCGATGCTGCATGAAAAGCTTTCCGCGCGGATGAACACCTAGTTTCATAGCTGCGTCTCCAGCTTGCAAGCAGTGCGACACTGAAAGATCTCGACCTTTGTGTCGGTTTTTTTCGTTCAGTGTTTGCCGATGGAGTTGTCATGTCTACACTCCAGCTTGCAGGGGCTTCTGTGTGGGCCGGAGGATTACTTATGGATACAGGCTTGCTAGTATTGTTGATAGGGACGTTCTTGTTGGCAGGTTGTCATACCATGAGTACTGGTGACCCTCCACTCGATGAATATGACGCGGCTGTTAAGCGCGGGGAGCCAGAAAATCTACTGCAAGCCGCAGCAATCCGGGATATTAAGATCGCTCACGATTGGTGCTGGTCTAGATCCAATAACTACGAAAAGAGGGCAAAAAATTCAGAATATTGGAAGTTGGGTTTAGGCGCAGGTGGCGGCGTCTTAGGAATGACAGGGGCTATGCTTGTTGCAGCAGGGACAGGAGGTTTCGCTCCAGGGATTGCTTCTGGTGTTGCCGGTGTGGTCAGCACTACATTAGGGAACTCTCAAAATGGACCATTAGGCACTTCAGAATTTATTCAGGAACGGGATGGTACAGCCGCTGAAATTATGAAATTTATGAATGCCCTAGACCTGAGCGGGGATTCAAAAGCTTTGGAGGCCAAAGCTATTAAACTGACTTCTGTTTGCAGGTCTGCAATTGTCAAAACCGAGAAGAAGTAATTCTCTGCTTAAAGACGATTTTTTATCGTCTAGCAGATTACTTATGCAGATGACACGCCTCGGCAGGCGAGCGAAGTCGGTAGAGACGTTCAATCAGACCCGGTGACCATTAAGATACAACGCCATGAGGGTGTGAGGTATATGACCCAACAGTCCAGACCATTAAGCCGGTTATGCTCCGGCCCTCCCCATCTATTCCAAACCTCTGCACCATCCGGGGGCTTTTACGTTTTAGGCTAGCAACAATCATCGTCCTCAGGAGGGAAGGCTGTTCGGGCTGAACCTGTACCGCTTCCCAAAAAGGAGGACCCGAGATGCCAAATATGCTCATTAACGTCCTGGCCTGTGGCCCGCTGTGCTCGCCTGGTTGCTGGCTCACTAGCCTCAGTTGTACGCCGCTGGCCTGTCGGTCGCGATCAGTGCTGTTCGGGTGGTGTACGGCGACGGCACTCCCAGGCAGATGATCTTTGAGGGCGCGCTTCGCGGCTGCTCCGACCTGTTCCTGTCTCGCGATGCTCAGGGGTAATTGGATGATCACGTTGACCGACATCAACCGCCGCCATGATTGTCTCGCTGCTACCGCAATTGCCCGCGTTCAGGAAACCGGGCGCCGCTCAAGTGGAGCAGGGACGTGGACAAGCGCACCTTCATAGGTTGGAGTGATTACTGTAGGTTCATTTGCTCTTGATCTTATGCACTCGTATAGCGATGTGGAGAGGTCCGCGATGGAGTGCATCAGAGAAACATCTCTGACCATGAGCAGCGAATGCGACAAGGCTTTGGTGGCAAAGGCAAAGCTGCTGCAAGCGAAGGCATCACTTTTCTTGCCAAGAAGCTAAGCACCTGGGCTGCAGAAAGCCCCGCTCCGACTCAGAGATATCTGTGCCATCCGGGTAAGGCTCCAGATCGCGGAGAAATCTGGGGATCTGGCATTGTTCACCTTGGCAATCGACAGCAAGCTGCGAGCCTGCGACCTAACCAAGCTTCGCGTACGCGACGTTGCTCATGGGGAGCACGTGTCATCGCGAGCGATCGTGATGCAGCAGAAAACTCAACATCCAGTGCAATTTGAGATCACCGAGCATGCGCTAGTGCCGCGATAATAAACGGAGACTTTTTCTCCAGATACTCAGCCATCCCACCTGTATTGCTCGACTCAAGTTGGAGCTTCAGTGCTTCATACTGCTGGCGCATCGAGGCATCGCATCTAAGCAAATCTCTGAACCCCACCATCTGGGTGATCGCAAGGTGTCCACGGACACAAGCGTGGAGCTTGTGCGTGCGAATCCCATTCACATTACGCCGATAGAAATGATGCCCTTCCGATAAGTCGCTTCCTCGCACATATCCCAAGCCCATCAACACCTCGTCCCGCGCCGAGGCGTTGCTATGATCGTGAACCTCGATGAGCACATCGATCTCAGGCTTCGCCGCGAGCCCTGGAACGGAGGTACTTCCAACATGCTGTATGGCAATCAGTTCATCGCCAAAGGCCGAAGCGATGAGTGGCTTGTCTGCCAGAAAGCGGGTGGGCCAAGTGGGGTCATAGGGAATGATCTTGCTGGTTAGTGCCATTTCCGTACCTTGGGGGCTAGTACCTGATACTCCGAATGTTCCCTCAATACTGGTGAAATTCGCCAGCCACTGATAACGATACCCCGGCCATACGGCAATTTAGTAGATCCAATTCGAATCTGAGCGAGGTTGGGTAGCCGTCCTGTCTAGCGTGTACTTCTGGCCGACTGCCGCCCCATGCGAAGGGCAGCAATGGGTCGAAAGCGGTCGTGTACAAATAGTTGAAATCAACCTGAAGCTGCCTGTCACCAACCCTACCCGTTGCGCATGGCTTTATCTGTTGGCAGAAACGTTGTTGCGTATCTCAAAGTCGGATGCTCTGGTATAAAAATACCCTGCTCAAGTTACGGATGGCGACCATGCAGATACGCAAGATGACTCAGGAAGACCTGCCAAGCGCTAATGCCGTGTGCCTGGAGGCGTTCATGCTGACGGTTGGGCCATCTTTGTCGGCGCAAGGCGTGCAGACCTTCGCAAAGGTGGCTGCGCAGGAGGCGTTTGCCGAACGAGTGGCAGGTGACAACCTGATACTGGTCTGTGTCGCAGAGCATACGCTGGTCGGGCTGATCGAACTCAAGGAAGGGGGTCATGTGGCGATGCTGTTCGTTGCGCCGGCCTGGCAGCGCCACGGGGTTGGCAGGCGTTTGTTGAATGCGGCCCTGGATCAGGCTAGAGCCAATGTAGTAACAGTTAAAGCCGCGCTATCTTCAGTTGCCGCATATGAACGTTACGGTTTTGCGTTGGCGGGGGAAATTGGCGAGTTTGCCGGGCTGATCTACCAACCGATGGAGAAGCGATTGACCAATTGAGGGGCCGCCTTCGCCCCGGGCTGTCGATCGCTGAAGACTTCAAATGGCCGTTCGGGGCTTTGCCCCAAAGGCCGCAATGGGTCGATAGCGCCTGGTTGATGACGCTCGGGGCTCTTGGCCAAAACCGCTCAAGGCCTGGGTCGTTCAGGAATGCCTTCAATTTGGCGCAACCATGGCGAGTAACGCCCTCAGCCCAGCCGCTTCTCCATAACGATGGTGCGTTCCGCCCCATGAAATACGTCGCGGATTTTTTCATACCCCAACGCGGTGTAAAACTCTTCAGCCGTAATTGACGATGGCACACGTACAGCCCCAACGCCTGCACTGGCAGCAGCTGTATGAATGACATCCATCAAATGCCGCCCGATACCGCGTTTCTGGTGGGCCGGGTCAACGAAAACACTCCTGACCACCTCGCCGTCAAGACCGGCAGTGCCAACAATGTCGTCGCCGAACAAGGCTACAAAAACCTTACGCTTCGTAAGCTGCCTGGAGATGGCTTCAGGGGAAAAGCTCTGCTCAACCACAGCGATCACATCTGGCGGATAGTCCTGTGCATTTGACTCACGCAGGGCCGCAAGCACCACGCGGCTTATACCGACCGCATCTCTACACGTGGCGGGGCGAACGTGACATTCCATGTTTAGACCTCCTTAGGGTATTACAGCTTAGCGCCCTGCACTGTGCCTTCCCAGAGCGATCACCGAGCTGGCGGCGGCCACTCGCGGTACGCCAGCCAATAAAGGCATGGCCCACATCTGAATCTGGTATTTCATCTGCGCGCGCACAGCTGATTAGCATCGTCGATGTCTTTCTGTCGACGAGAGCAAAAACGTGAACCTTGGATCGATCATTACCCGAAGTGCCCGCTACTGGGCGGACCACATCGCCGTGGCGGACAGCCACACGCGCCTGACCTACGCGCAGTTGGAACGGCGCAGCAACCGCCTGGCGTCAGCGCTGGGTACGCTTGGCGTGGGCGTTGGCGAGCATGTGGCGATTCTTGCCGCCAACCGCGTGGAACTGGTCGAAGCGGAAGTGGCGCTGTACAAGGCGGCGATGGTCAAGGTGCCGATCAATGCGCGGCTGTCGGTGGATGAAGTGGTGCGGGTACTGGAAGACTCCTGCACTGTCGCACTGATCACCCGATGCGCGCTTTGCCGGTCAGCGTGGGCGCCAACTTCTAGTGCAGCCTGGCGGCAAACACCGTGCTTGGCGGCTTCAGACTGCAGCCCGCCTGAACTGCTCGATCGTAGCGATCAGGCGTTCTGGCTGGTTGTAGAGGTCTGGCCCGCTGAAGGCATGCATGCGCTGGTCGAGCTCGACCAGCAACAGCGGCACACCATTTGCGCCTGCTTTGCGCATCAGTGCCTGCGCTTCGGTGAAGCGGGCCGAGGTTTGGCTGGCCAGTCGCTCTTGCTGGGTAAGCGCCGCGAGCAGTGCCTGCGTATCGGCCGTGAAACCCTCCTGGCCCAGGAAGTTGGCAGTGCAGGCCGCCACTACCTCGGGCGACGAGGTATCAAGGCCATCCACGTAGCGCGCTGTTTGCAGTGCCGCGTACAGCTTTGGCTCCAGCGCCTTGCCGTACCCTCGGGCCAGGGTAAGCGCACGGCTGACCGGCAGTGAGTCGAACCGCAGCGAGCGGCCACCGAGAATCTGCTTGAAATACAACTCGCTGAAAGGCTGGCCGGTGAGTGAAGCGATTCGCAAGTCGTTGGCCCGGGCGAAGTGGGCAAACTCAGCGTTTATCTGCCGTGCACCTGGCCCTGCGAAAAGCCCTGTAGGGTGCATCTCCAGCTCACCGGCGAAGCGCTCTGCCAGGTGCCTCAGCGTGTCGGCGCTGGCATAGCACCAACCACAGAGCGGGTCGAACAGAAAGTGCAATTTCATAGCGGTCATCATCAGGCTCCTTGAATGTGATGGCGCCAGACTATTCGATTGGTATGCGCGGAAATAGGCGATTACAGCGCACAGATTATTGCGAAAACCGGGCAAATGCGGTTCGAAAACCTGCCGGTCGCAGCCGAGCCTTTTCCCGGAAACGGTGCACGGCTTCGGCCGCCCCAGCCCCCTGCTGGGCAGCGCCGCACCGTGGCTGAACTTTTGCCGGCGTTGATGGCTCTGAGCCATTCCCACAGCGCATTGTGCGCTGCGGCGTCTCAGAGACCCTGTCATGTTTTCCGATGAATTCCTGGTTGCTTATGTCGTGGTCGAGGTGGTGCTGGTCGTGGCGGCTTTTGCTATCGGCGTTCACCTGACCGAGCGCTAGGGCATACAAAAGCTGCGTGATCGATGGTTTTTTCGGAACTATCCATCTGCATCCTGTATGGTGCCGGTTTAAGGCTTCGAAAGTGGGTTGGCTTCGCGCTCAATGTCATTCAGCAAGCACTACAGGCAGCTTGATATGCAGTCCACTATGCTCTCAGGCAGCATGGACTGGTTGGTTTTATCAGCGCAATGTCGACCGAAATCGGGATATGTATGACTGTACAGCAGCGTAACAATGTACATATCGAGGGTGACGGCCCGGCTACCCTGATTCTGTCTCACGGTTTTGGCTGCGACCAGTCGATGTGGAAGGCGTTGTCGCCGCATTTCATTCCACACATGCGTGTCATCACCTACGACCTGGTCGGTGCTGGGCAGTCCGATCTCGCTGCCTACGACAGAGCGAAATACTCGACCCTGTTGGGCTATGCCGATGACCTGAACGCAATCATCGATGATTTCGGCCAGGGCCCGGTCATTATTGCGGGGCATTCGGTCAGTGCCATGATCGGTGTGCTGGCCGAGCTACGGCAGCCAGGCAGAATCGCGGGGCTGGTGATGATCGGGGGGTCGCCTTGTTACATCGACTCGAACGGTTACAACGGCGGCTTCAGTCAGAAGGAAGTGCTGGAGCTGCTGTCGATGATCGATGAGAATTACCTGGGCTGGTCCAGCACCATGGCGCCTGTGCTGATGGGTGCGTCGGGTGAGCCCGCGATGCAGGAAGAGTTGGCCAGCAGCTTCCGTCGCACCAACGCAGAGATCGCCCGGCATTTCGCCCGCGTGATCTTCTTGTCCGACCACCGCGAGGATGTGAAAGGCTTGAATGTGCCGACGCTGATCCTGCAGAGCAGAGTGGACCCGGTAGTTCCGGTGGCCGTGGGCGAGTACCTGGAAAGGGTGATGCCCAGCAGCCAGCTTGTACTGGTGGACAACATGGGCCATTACCCGCAGCTCAGCGCCTCCAGCGCCTGCGCCGCGGCCATGGACGGGTTTTTCGCCCGCCTGGGGCTGGGCCGTGAATGATCCGACCGTGATGTTCGACGCGTCTTACTTCGAGCATGCGCCTTGCGGCCTGGTCGTGATGGAGGCGGACGGCACACTGCTGCGCTGCAACGCCACCTTTGGCAACTGGCTGGGGTATGACGTAGCGCAGTTGAAACAGCGCAGTTTCGATCAGTTGCTGACCACCGTGGGCCGTACCTTCCAGCTTACCCACTGGGGGCCTTTGCTGAACTTGCAGGGCTCGATTTCCGAGGTGAAGGTCGGCCTGCGTCACCGCGATGGTCACGTGGTGGCCATGCTGCTCAATGCCGTGCGCCGTGAAACCGCTGAAGGGGTTCGCTTTCAGCTGGCCTTGTTCACTACCAGCGAGCGTGATCGTAACGAGCACACGGTGTTTCAGGCCATGCAGCGGGCCGAGGAACTGCTGGCGCAAAAAATCAGCGCCGAGCATGCCCTGCAGCGCGCACAGGACGACCTGGCCCTGGCCTACGCCGAGGCCCAGCGGCGTGCGCTACTGGCCGAGCAGATGGTAGCGGTTGCCAGCCATGATTTGAAAAACCCCATGACCGCTATCCGGATGGCCACCGAACTGCTGGGGCGTGATGCCCAGGGCGAGCGGGCCCGGCGCCTGTTGGGCAGCATCAACACATCGGCCGAGCGCGCGCAGCGCATGATCGTCGACCTGCTGGATTTCGCCTCGGTCAGGCTAGGCCAGGGCATCAGCATCAAGCGTCAGCGAGTCGACCTGTTGCGTGTGGTGGATCAATGTGTCAGCGAGCTGAAGATCACCTTCTGCCACGCCAGCATTCGCCATCTTTCCCGCGGGCGGGCCATGTTCGAAGTGGATCAGGACAGGCTGCAGCAAATGATCGGCAACCTGGTCGCCAATAGCGTTGCCTACGGTGACTTGCGCCAGCCGATTACGGTGACCACTGACTGTTTCGCGGACAGCGTGCTGATCAGCGTGCACAACCACGGCCCCGCGATCGCCGAAGCAGTGATACCCACCTTGTACGAGCCAATGACGCGCGGCAGCGACCGCCAGGAAGGGCTGCGGTCCATCGGCCTTGGTCTGTTCATTGTCAAGGAAGTTGCCCACGCCCACGGCGGGCACATCTCCATGACCTCCAATGCCGTGTACGGCACTACCTTCATGGTTCAGTTGTACAAGGAGCGCCCGGCCACCGAGGCGTAGTCACTTCTGACCTGTCAGTTTTTCCGAGTGAAACTCGGGAGTATGATGGCGCAAAGACAATTAAAAAGGCGGCTTACCTGGTAGTACGTTCTCGGTTTCTCGTGGGGTAACAGGAGCGTGTCGCATGATGAAATTCCAATCGCTGGCAGGCGCTGTGTTGATGGTAGGGGTGAGTACCCTGTTGTTGGCAGGCTGTGCCCATGATGGTGATGTGCGCGACAGTCATGACTGTCGCTCTGCTGTGCTCGAAAGCTTGATTGACCACGCGCTTTGAGCTCAATTCGTAAGCGCGACGCGGCTTGTGTGGGAGCGGGCGTGCCCGCGAAGAAGCCAACGCGGTGGCTTGCACCGGCTACGCCGGTGTTCGCGGCGGTTTGACGCCTCGACATGCCCGCTGCCCCAAGGACCTCGCTAAATCAATGAGTTATGTGTTCTTCTATGAGGGCGGGCTTACCTGCGATGGGCTGCCCAGCACCCCCTTAACGGGTGATACAGCATCACGCACTATTAAAGCAGTTTGAATGGAGAGCAGCGGGTGGAAGCAAGAAGCGTTGTCGCCGAAATGTTCATTGGAATCCCGACGCATTTCTGGGTATTGCCGGTGGCCGGCCTGGTAGCCTATTACGGTTTGAAATGGTCGGTCAGGTTCGGCAGCCGGGCCACCCTGTTGCAAGTATCGACTTACCTGTTGTTGCTGGCACTGGCAGTGCTGCCCAATGGTATTTATGCGCTGTTTCCGCCAACGCCTGATCCTGATGTGCTGCTCAACAACGCGCCGTTGCCCAATTATGCAGGCCGTTTTTATCTGGACGCATTCTACGTTTTCAGCGGCTGGGCACTCAGTAAAGTCGTGAAGCTCAAGTTTCGCTAGGCCGGCGCTGCGGCCAGCTTTCACCTGCGCGCTCGCCGCCGTCCATTCTCGCAGCCACGGCGCGCAGTTGCTCCGCAACCCCATCAATAGCGCGCACGTGCGCGGTGACATCGATGTCGCCTGGCGAACTGCCGCGAGCCAGCATGAAGCGCACATGGCCACTCATGGTCTGGCTAAGCTGGTCCAGGTGATCTGCTGTTCTGACCAGATCTGACTTGATGGTGCGAAGCGTTTCCATAATGCGGGGGCCTGATTGTCGGATGCTGTTGCGCCTGGGGTCAGCAAAGGCCGGCCTGAGTGATCAGGCCTCATCCAGCAACAGTTCCGGATCGAAGAAGAACGAGGCCAGCAGCACCGCGGTGATTACGCCCGATGCGTCGGCAATGAACAATAGCAGGGCGCTGGCGTCGCCCGGGGTGAGGTGGTTCCTCAGGGCGAAGTCCACGCCGTGCGGGAACGCGGCGATCATCAGCAGCATGGTGGCTAACAAGGCAGAAAGCAACTTCAGATAGGCGCGTCCGAACGCCAGCCCAAAAGCCCAGAACACCAGGATGCAGAGGACAGCCAAGCCAGTGGCGGTTGCATATTGGGTGAGTATTTCCAGCCACCAGAGCATGGCAATCTCCTGAACGAAGCGAGCACTGAGTCAAGGTAAGTGAACAGGCCAGCCCGAATCTGCGCTGCCTGTTGCTCATCAGAAGCGGAGCGGATTCAATTCGTTCCGTCGTTATAAGCAAATAGTCGCTGTAATGCGCTGCCGTTGAACAACAGGCTTCTCGTGGCAAGACTTTGGTTGATTGGTCAGTGGGTATCGGTCTCGTTAGAATGCAGCATATCCATACGAGTCAATTGCAAATGCATACTTTTCGTATTTCTATCAGTTCATTGTTAATCGCCGGCCTTGCCGGTTGTGCCACGCCTGGCAAGCCGACGGCCAGCAAGCTCAGTTCGAAAACGCCCCAGGAATATGCGGCCTGCGTCTTGCCGAAATGGCAGGCTGTGGCTCCGCAAGCCACGCAGAAATCGATTGCCCATGGCTATCGACTGACGGCATCCAGTGCCGTGGCCAGTGACGATGTACTGGAGGTGATCGATTCAGGCGAAGGCAGCCGTGCTACGTTCTACAAAGGCAGTTTCTTGTCCGGGGACAAGTTGCGCCAGGCGGCCAAGGAATGCCTGGACTGAAACAGCGCCGAGCGCGGCTGGGTCCTTTCAGACCGCGCCAGGTTTCAACCGGGCTTACGACTGCTTGATCAGTTTGCGCCCGGCCCCTCGGCGTACCACACTGCATATCCAGCGCTTGCCGCAGCGATAGGGCGCACGGATGAAGGTAAGTTCCGCGATGCGCCGCGCCCCCTGAGCCTTGAGTGCCTGGGCGAGCTGGGCGAGCGTTTCTGCCACGATGGTCATGGTTCACCTCATGAATTGACTGCATTCATAATTCTCGACCCATCAAAAGAACCCGTGACTCAGTTCGATTAGGGTTAATCACAAAGTGATAGTGTGGACGCCTCAGTCCGCCCGTCCGGTGCGGATCAGTGCCTGCTGTGCAGTTACCCGAGCAAGAAAGCGGATGCGCCACAGACGGTAGATACTTACAGTGGCGGCATCGCAATCTGCAGGAGCCCGCTGATGTCCAGCGCATTCACCATCATGCAATCGCCTGTCGGCACGCTTACCCTGGTAGCGCGCGGCGATCGCCTGGCAGCCGTGCTGTGGGAGAACGAGCGCGAAAACCGCGTGCGCCTGGGCGCACTGCACCGTGACGATCAGTGCCCGGTGCTGCTGGAAACCGCTCGCCAACTGGGTGAGTACTTCAGCGGCAAGCGCCGACAGTTCGAGCTGCCGCTGGATTTTGCCGGTACCGGGTTCCAGCGCCAGGTGTGGGCCGCGTTGCTGGCCATACCCTTCGGTGAAACCCGCAGCTACGCCGAGATTGCCCGGCAGCTCGGCAACCCCGGTGCGGTGCGTGCAGTGGGCGCGGCCAATGGCCGCAACCCCATCTCGATCATCGCGCCTTGCCACCGGGTCATCGGTGCATCGGGCAACTTGACCGGGTTTGCCGGCGGGCTGGCGGCCAAGCAATACCTGCTGGCGCTGGAAGGGCGGCAGAGCCTGGCGCTGGACCTTTAGCTGTTCAGCCGAACCAGCTGGCGATCAGGCAGGCCAGCACCGCCAGTACCGAACCTGCCATCAAGGTGTAGTGCCGGTGGGCCCGCCGCGCAGCCTGTTGCACTTCACGCAGGTAGGCGCCGGGTGTCGGCGCGTCGGGCCGGTGACGCAAATGCTCGGCCACGTCGGCCATTTGCCCCCGGATGATCAGGCCGGTGAGGTAGTAGGCACAGGCATAGCTGAGCAGGGCCAGTACGAAATAGGTCATACCGGGTCCAGTGGCAGCGCAATGGCATTGGCCTGGCGGGTATCAAGCACGATAAGGCCTTCGCTGCGGTCGTCCAGGCTGGCCAGCAAGTGGCCCTTGCTGTCCCACGCAGCCGAGCCGCCGGCGCCAATGAAGGTGTCGGCTGGCCCCACGCAGTTTGCCAGCAGCACCGGCATGGCCAGCTCGCGGGCGACCCGCATGTAGTGCGGGTGACCCTCGCTGATCCCTTTGGCGGTTTTCGCCACGCTGACCATGTACAGGTCGGCGCCATGTTCACGGGCCGCAGCGGCATGCCCCATGAACATCGACTCGTAGCAGATCGCCGGGGCGATGCAGTGTTCACCCAATGTCAGCAACAAGGCTTGGTCACCGGCGCTGAACCAGGCCAACTCATCGGCATGCAAGCGCCGCTTGGCATAGACCTGGCGCGGTGCATTGGGGCTGAACACAGGCATGCCGATGCGTATGCCGTCAGGGGCTGGCAGCGGCAGGCCGACGGCAACGGTGATGCCCAGGCGGTCACTGGCGGCCTGCAGCGGGTCCAGCTGCCTGGCGCTGACCGGCATGGCCGCCTGGCGTGCCACACTGGGCTCATAGCCGGTCAGCGACAACTCGGGAAACACCACCAGTTCGGCGCCAAGCGCTGCAGCCTGTTCGATGCAGGCCAGATGGCGCTGCAGGTTGGCTGAGACCTCGCCTTTGAGCGATGCCAGTTGTACGGCGCACAGCTTCATGTAAACCCTTCCCTGGTAAAGGTTGAAGCCGCCAGCATACTATCGGCCACGACGCCTGTACCAGTGAAGGGGCGTTCAGCGAGCACAAGGGGCGAAAGTGGCCCGCGACCTGCGCGCTTGGAGCAGGTTGTGCCATGCTGTTCATCAAGGGCGCGATGCGTGCGGGGGGAGGCCGGGTCCGTCAGCCTTTCATCCCTGCCTGGGCAGCGCCAGCAGAGGAACAGTGAGATGGGACGGTTACGGCGCATGATCGCCAACCTGCGGGGCCGCGACCTGGCAGTGGGCGATATTCACGGCCATTTCCAGCGCCTGCAGCAATGCCTGGATGCGGTGGGTTTCGACCCCGCCGTGGACCGCCTGTTCAGCGTGGGCGACCTGGTCGACCGCGGGCCAGACAACGAGGCGGCCCTGGAGTGGCTGGCCAAGCCTTGGTTTCATGCCGTGCAAGGCAATCATGAGGCCTTGGCCATTACCCGCGTGCGGGGTGGGAAACTGGACCTGGCCATGTACCGCGAAGCTGGCGGCGGTTGGTTCATCGACCTGCCGCGGGCCGAGCAACTGCGCTTCGTCGAACGTTTCGAGCAACTGCCGATTGCGATCGAGGTTGAAAGTGCGGCAGGCCTGGTCGGCCTGCTGCATGCCGACAGCCCGACTGCCGATTGGCTGCAATTGAGAACGTGGCTGGAGCTGCTGGATGACCCCAAAGTCAGGCAAGTATGCCAGTGGTCGCGGCGGCGACTCAGGGCTGGCGATACCGAGCCGGTGCAAGGCCTGCGCGCCTTGCTGGTGGGCCACACGCCGGTGCCGCAGGCCACGCTGCTGGGCAATGTCTGGCACCTGGACACTGGCGGCTGGGCCAGCGGCCACTTCACCTTGGTGGACATGCGCAGCCTGAAGCTGGTCACCCCCAGGCCAGGTGTAACAGCACCGCCGCGCCCAAGAGCACCAGCATGATCCCGGAGCTGCGTTCCAGCCACGGCAGCCAACGCGCGAAGCGCCGCAGTACCCGCTGGTTGCCGATGGTCACGGCGATCAGCAGGTCCCACAGCAGCACCACACCGAACATCCACAGCGCGCAAGCGGCTTTCCAGCCGGCACTGGCGCTGCCCACCATACTGGCCAGGCTCGCGTAGAACAGTGCGTTCTTGGGGTTGAGAAGGGCAGACAGCAAACCCATGCCCAGCCCCTGCCACCACCCTGGCCCAGTGTGCTTGCCAACGGCCGCAGTCAGGCGGGTATGCCCTGCATGGCGCAGGAACAGCATACCGATGTACACCAGGTAGACGGCACCGACCAGTTGCAGGCTGGCAAACAATGGGCTGCCTTCCTGGAGCATCGACAAGCCGGTGAAGGCCACGGTGATGAACGCACCATTGCCCAGGGCGATACCCAGGCACACGCCGCTGGCGCTACGCCAGCCGCTGCTGACCGACGTGCGTGCGACCAGGAAGAAGTCCGGGCCTGGCGATAGCAGTGCAAGGAAATGGGCGAGGGCGACGATCAGGAATATTTGCATGGGCCGGGCTGCTCTGCGGGAAAAGCCGCAGTCTGCTGCCGGGCTGGCATGGCGTATTGAAGAATATTGCAGGGGCCCCATGGGTCAGCCTCGCGGCTGTGCACCTTCAAGCGCCGCGATACTGCCCCGGTGTCACCCCCACATGAGCCTTGAACACCCGCTGGAAATGGCTCTGGTCGGCAAACCCCAATCGGTAGGCCACCTCTGCCAGTGCCTGCCCTTTGCCCAGCAGCTGCCGCCCAAGGTTGACCCTGGCGTTGAGCAGGTAAGCATGGGGGGTGAAACCGGTGGCTGCACGAAACGCCCGAATCAACTGATAGCGCCCAAGCCCGGCCTCCCGCGCCAGTACCGCCAGGCTCAACTGTGCCGGATCCTGGGCTTCGATCCTTGCGATCAAGCCGCTTAGGGCCGTAGCCGCCAATGCCGGTGCCGGTGCCAGCGGCGGCTGCGCGGCAAAGTCCAGGTCACCGAGAAAGGCAACCAGCGCCGCGTCCTTCTCTGCACTGCTGGCGGTGGAGAACAGCAGGCCGTTCAGCTCGCAGAATTGTTGATACAGCACTGCCTCCCGGCAGATACGCGCAGGGGCGCCAGCCCCGCCGTCATCCAGTTCCGACTCCAGGCGCAGTTGCGACAGCCAGCGGGCATCCACATGCAGCATCTGGTAGCTCCAGGCATACCCGGGTGCGGGGTTGCAGGCATGCACGCGCTGGGGCGGTACCAGCACCAGGGTTCCAGGTGTCAACCGCGCCTGCCCGCCGGCAGCTCCGCTGAACAGGCTGAGGCCAGCATCCACTGCGCCGATGGAGAATGTCGGGTGGCTGTGGGCTCTATAGCAGGCGCGGCTATGGCAGGCGCGCCGGCTTTCCACATGTGGCAGGTTCGGGTCGCGCCACAGTGCGGCGTGGGTACGGGGCATTATGCGCTCCTCGGGGTTGTCGGCAGGGTAACAGCTGCAAGGCACCTGTACAGTTTTTATCGCTGGCTGTCACTTGACCGAATGGCCCCGTGCCCGCCGAAATAGGCGCCTGCTGCCAAAGGAAAACAAGAATGGACTTATCGAGCCTGCTGCTCTTCATCCCCGCCTGCTTCGCCCTGAACATGGCCCCGGGGCCGAACAACCTGCTGTCGCTGCACAACGCCAGCCGCTACGGGCTGCGCACCGCCTGTGTCGCCGGTGCCGGGCGCATCCTGGCGTTCAGTGGCATGATCGCGCTGGCGGCCATGGGCCTGGCGGTGGTGCTGCATACCAGTGAATACCTGTTTCTGGCCATCAAAGTGGTGGGCGCGGGTTACCTGTTCTACATTGCCTGGCAACTGTGGCGGGCACCGGTGGGCGTGGCTGCGAGCACCGGCGGTGAGCTGCGGGGCATGTGGCACCTGGCGCGGCAGGAATGCTTCGTAGCGGCCGGCAACCCGAAGGCGATCCTTATATTCACTGCGTTCCTGCCGCAGTTCGTAACCGTCGACAGCCGTATGCCGGTCAGTCAGCAGTTCCTCTGGCTGGGAGCACTGTTCCTGGTGCTGGAATGGGCAGCGATCGCCCTCTATGCAGGCCTTGGTGCCTACCTGCAGCGCTGGTTCAGCCAGCCAGGCCCGCGGCGCCTGTTCAACCGGGTCAGCGCCTCGCTGTTGGGTTGCGCTGGCCTCGGCCTACTCGTGGCGCGTCGCTAGGGTTCAACCCGGGTAGTAAGCTGTTCACTTTTGCCGGGACAGGGCACTAGAACGCCCAGCGTATGCCCAGGTTCACCCCGTTGGCTTCCTGCTGGCGGCTGTCGAGGTTGGCGGTGTACTGCACGCCACCGTGCACGCTCAGTGCATCGCTGACCTGCGCCACCACGCCGCTTTCCACTTGCACCGAGGTGTAGCGGTAGTCGGTCTTGATCTTGTCGGTGTCGTCGAAGGTCAGGGTGTCGCGGCCACCGTCGCCGTGCCACAGGTTGACCTGCGCGTAGGGCTGCAACAGGCGCCCGCTGCTGCCCTTGAAGGCACCCTCCAGGCGCACGCCCAGGCGGCCGGTCATTTCGACCTGGGCGTCATGGCTGATGCGCGAGACACTGTCACTGGCGCTGTCGAGCTTGACCTTCTGCGCAATCAACTGGGCTTGCGGTTCCACCGTCCAGCGGTCGGACAGGGCGATCGGGTAGCCGGCCTCCAGCGACGCCGTCCAGGCATGGCCATCGATGTTCAGCTTGTCACCCCGCTCGGAGCGGGCGCGCCCGTCCAGGCGGGTGTACTGCAGCACGGCATCCAGGTAGCCACCCTGCGGGCCGACCAGCGTCCAGTAGCCGCCCACGCTGTCGCCATCGAGTTGCAGGTCGCCGACGCTGCGGTCCTGCACGGCCAGGGCGAAGCCTTTGACGTCGGCGTCCAGGCGGCTGTGGCTGACATAAAAGCCCATGTGCTGGCGATAGCCACTGTCGTTGACTGTGGCGTACAGGTCCTGGCCAACCTTGAAACCGTACAGGTCCCCGTCCAGGCTTGGGCTGACCGTGCCGGTCCATTGCTGGCGCAGCGTGCCGCCATAGGCCTGGCCCCAACTGGCGGGCAAGCCACCTTCACCCTGAAGCAGCTGCTGGTCACCCTGGCGCTGGTGGAAGCTGCCCAACGCCTGGCGGGCGATGATCGCGGCGCCCCTTGGCGCTGCGGCATACACCGGCACTTCCGGGCGGTACAGGGGCAGGCTTTCGCCTTGCACCGGTGCCGGCAGGTCGACCTGGCCGGGGGCCGGTGCAGCCACCGGCGGGTTTACGGCAGGGGCAGGCGCAGGGGGCTCGCCGGGTTCCGGTTCGGCGACGACTGCGGGTGCTGCCACCAAGGTCGAGCGCAGGTACCAGCTGTTCTCGCTGCCTGCCGTTACCCCGCCCTTGAACAGCCGGTAGTCATAAGCGCCCGCCGAAAGCGTCTGGGTCTGGACGAAGGCCGACGCGGTACTGGTTGCGCCGTCACGTGCTTCCACCACTTGTATGCCGTTCTGCGTGGTGGCGGCGCCGGCGCCATCGAGGTTGTTGATGCTCAATCGGGTAGCGCCGCCAATGGCACCGCCGCTGACCACCAGCCGGTCGGACGCAGCACCGTCGCCGGCCAGCACACTGTTCAGGCGCAGGCTACCGTTGCTGCCGGTGTAGTCGCCCTCGATGGTCAGGCGGCCCTTGGCATCGTTACCTGCGCTCAGGTCGAGCGTACCTGCGTTGTTGACCGAGACGCGCTGGCCGGTGGTGAACGGGGTGATCGTGCCTTGGCGCGAGGTGAGGGTACTGCTGGCGTCGATGGCGATGCTGCCTGTGCCGCTGTTGCTGTCACCCAGCACCAGCGTGTCATCCAGTGCCAGTTGGCTGGCATTGTTGAGCGCCAGCTGTTCCCAGTTCACGTAGTGTGCACCGCCCATGGCCTGGCTGGCGTCGAAGGTCAGGCTGTCGTTGCCATCACCGCCGTCGAGGGTGATGTTCAGCACTTCGGGGCTCAGCCCTTTGAGCAGCGCCAGGTCATCACCTGGCCCGGCATCGACCCGCCCGCCAATGCGGCCGCCATCCCAGGTGAAGCGGTCATTGCCGGTGCTGAGCAGCACATCGCCGCCCACCTCGCCACCATGCACCAGTACCTGGTCATCACCCCCACTGACGCTGATGTTGCCGCCGATGCTGCCATTGAAGATCTCGACATAGTCCTTGTCGAAGGCGGTGATCACGTTCCGGTCTACAATACCGCCGCGCATGATGAAGGTGTTTTCGTCCAGGCGCATATTGACGTTGCCGATGCGGCCACCGTCCATTTCGGCGTAGTCGCCGCTGTCGAACGTGCCTTGGATCCAGCCCGCGATCATGTGGAAGGTGTCGAGGCCATCGCCTTGGTTGAGGTTGCCGGCGATAACCCCGCCGCTCATTACGAAATCGTCGATGCCTGCGCCTTGGTTGACGTTGCCACCGATGGTGCCGGAAGCCATGTCGATACTGTCCTTGCCAGCGCCGAACGTCACGTCGCCGGTGATCGTGCCACTGCCCGATGCTGGCAGTGCCAGGCGGTTGTCGCCGCTGGTATCCACCAGCGAGGGGGCGCTGCCACTGTCGCAGCTGTAACTGTCGTTACCGGCAGTGGGCGCGAAGGTGCACGCAGCATGTGCAGCGGGCAGGGCAATGCTCAATAACGGCAGTGAGCCAAGAGTCAGCAACAGGCGCAGACGCATCAGGGAAGCCTCCATTGACCAGGGGCCCTGCAGGTCACGCATGGCGTGCAGGGTTACCGCGGTTTTTATAGAGGTGTGCGTGCTGGGCACAACTGGCAAAAATGTCAGGTGGCACAGGGCCAGTGTGTTAGTCGCGGTAGAAGGTTTGCACCAGGTGATAGCCGAACTTGCTCTTGATCGGGCCGTGTACCACGCGCAGGGGCTTCTTGAAGATGACCTGGTCGATGGCGCCGACCATTTGCCCTGGGCGGACTTCACCCAGGTCGCCGCCCCGTTTGCCGGACGGGCAAGTCGAGAACTTTTTCGCCAGCACGTCGAACGCCTCGCCATTGGCGATACGCTGCTTGAGCTTTTCGGCTTCGTCAGCGGTCTTGACCAGAATATGGCGGGCTTGAGCTTTCATGGATTACCTGTGCTTCGGGGGGGCGAAAAGCGCGCATTATGCCTGATTGCTGCGCGTTTGTGGCCTTTCACCCAGGCCCGTGGGCGGTGCTCTCGCACCGCTGATAGCGCATCGGCCAGCAGCCGCTTCGGCGGCAAACACCGGCAAAAACCGGTGCCAACCACCGCAGGAGCCTGCGTCACTGGGCCAACCAGCCCCCGTCAACGTTCCAGGCGGCACCACGCACCTGGCTACCCGCTTCGCTGCACAGGAAAAGCACAAGCTCGCCCAGGTGCTGCGGGGTAACGAAGGCCAGCGAAGGTTGCTTTTCCGCCAGCAGGTCATGTTGCGCCTGCAGCGCATCCCCACCGTTGGCGGCACGGTCATCGATCTGTTGCTGCACCAGCGGGGTCAGCACCCAGCCCGGGCAAATGGCGTTGCAGGTGACAGGGCTGGTGGCGGTTTCCAGGCCCACGACCTTGGTCAGGCCCACCACGCCATGCTTGGCGGCCACGTACGCCGCTTTGCCGGTCGAACCGACCAGGCCATGCACGGAGGCAATGTTGATGATGCGCCCCCAATTGCGCGCGCGCATGCCCGGCAGCGCCAGGCGTGTGCCATGGAAGACCGCCGACAGGTTGAGCGCGATGATCTTGTCCCAGCTTTGCACCGGAAACCGTTCGACCGGGGCCACATGCTGGATACCAGCGTTGTTGACCAGGATGTCGACGCCGCCGAACTCGCGCTCGGCCGCGGCGAACAATGCCTCGATCTGGGCGACCTCAGCCAGGTCGGCCGGGTGATGGATGGCTTTTACCCCGTGCCGGGCAATTTCCGCCAGGGCGGGTGCCGGGTCGCCAAAGCCGTTGAGGACGATGTTGGCACCGGCCCGGGCCAGTACCTGGGCGATACCCAGGCCGATGCCGCTGGTCGAGCCGGTCACGAGTGCAGTCTTGCCGTTGAGGGTCATGCAGTGCTCCTTAGACAATGCCAGTGGCGTAGAACGTGGCAATTACCACGAACACTGCCAGGGTCTTGATCAGGGTAATACCGAAAATGTCCTTGTAGGCTTCCCGGTGGGTCAGGCCGGTGACTGCCAGCAGGGTGATCACCGCGCCGTTGTGCGGCAGGGTGTCCATGCCGCCGCTGGCCATGGCCGCTACCCGGTGCAGCACCTCGAGCGGAATGTTGGCGGCATGGGCGGCGGCGATGAAGGTGTCACCCATGGCGGCCAGCGCAATACTCATGCCGCCTGAGGCAGAGCCGGTGATGCCGGCCAACAGGGTGACGGTGATGGCTTCATTGACCAGGGGGTTGGGGATGCCGCGCAGGGCATCGGCCAGCACCAGGAAGCCTGGCAGCGAGGCGATCACTGCGCCAAAGCCATACTCCGAGGCCGTGTTCATGGCTGCCAGCAAGGCGCCGCCGACAGCACTTTTGGTGCCTTCGGCCAAACGGCTGCGGATGGCGCCGAAGGCACATGCCAGCACCATCAGGATGCCGACCAGCAATGCTGCCTGTACCGCCCAGATGGCGGTCAGCTTGGCCACGTCGCTGTTCACTGGGGCACTCATGCCGGGCAGTTGCAAGCTGTGGCTCGCGCCGTACCACTGCGGGATCCAGTGGGTGAACAGCAGGTTCATCACCCCCACCAGCATCAACGGGGATATCGCCAGCCAGGGGTTGGGCAACCTCAGGTCGGCAGCGGTTTCCGGTTCGTTGCGCAAGTCGGTGCCATACCCTTCACCGGCACGCTGGGCTTTGTTGCGCTGGCGCTGCAGGTAGGCCATGCCGGTGCAGAACACGAACAGTGTGCCGATCAGGCCCAGCCAGGGTGCGGCCCAGGCGGTGGTGTTGAAAAAGGTGCTGGGGATGATGTTCTGGATCTGCGGGGTACCGGGCAGGGCGTCCATGGTGAATGAAAACGCCCCCAAGGCAATGGTGGCCGGGATCAGCCGTTTGGGGATGTTGCTCTGGCGGAACATCTCGGCCGCAAACGGGTATACCGCAAACACCACCACGAACAGCGAGACGCCGCCGTAGGTCAGCAACGCACAGACCAGCACGATCACCAGCATGGCCTGGCGGGTGCCGAGCAGGCGGATGGCGGCGGCCACGATCGAGCGGGAAAAGCCGGACAGCTCGATCAGTTTGCCGAACACCGCACCCAGCAGGAACACCGGGAAGTACAGCTTGATGAAGCCCACCATTTTTTCCATGAAAACCCCGGTGAAGGCGGGGGCAACGGCGGACGGGTCAGTGAGCAGAACGGCGCCGAGGGCGGCGATAGGGGCGAACAGTATGACGCTGTAGCCGCGGTAGGCGGCCAGCATCAGCAGGGCCAGCGCGGCAAGGGCGATGAGCACGGTCATCGGGTGTCTCCTGGGTGAGTCTTGTTGTTATCGGTTTGCAGGAGAAAGCGGATATCGTGCCAATTTTTAACTTATTGATTTGCATAGAGTTTTTATTTCTTTCAGTGTTTCAGTCTCTGTTTTGAGATTTTGTTGCTCAAGCGCACGCACCTTCTCCTCCTAGATTGGCAAGCTGCCTGCCTGCACAACGGAGCTTGTACGGCTATCTCTAAAAAGAGACAAAAGTCTCTACTCAGAGACCAAGCGCCACCATTTTTTTGTACAAGGTCGAGCGCCCCAGCCCCAGCGCCTTTGCCGCCTGCGGCACGTTGCCCGCATGGTCCGCCAACGCCCCGGCGATCAGTGAGCGCTCGAATGCCTCGCACGCCTCGCGGTAGGTCTGGCGCACCGGTGCCGCCGACAGCGGACTCAACGGCCCCAACGCCGCACGCAAGTCTGCCACCCCCAGGCGCGGTTGATCGGCCAGCAAGGTCGCCCGCTCCAGCACGTTGCGCAGTTCACGGAAATTCCCCGGCCAGGCATGGCGTGCCAGCAGTTGCTGCGCCTCGGTTTCCAGCTCGTACTGGCTGCCCAGCTCTGCCAGCACGGCCTCGCATAACGCCGGCAGGTCCTCCAGCCGCTGCCGCAGCGGGGGTACTTCGATCGGTAACACGTTCAGCCGGTAGTACAGGTCGGCGCGGAATGCGCCGCGGGCCATGGCCGCCTGCAGGTCGATGGACGTGGCCGCAATGATGCGCACGTCGCTGCGCAGCATCTGGTTCGACCCCACCGGCTCGTATTCCTTTTCCTGCAGCACCCGCAGCAGCTTGCTTTGCAAGGCCAGCGGCATGTCGCCGATCTCATCGAGGAACAATGTGCCGCCTTCGGCCAGTTGCAACTTGCCGCTGCGGCCTTTGCGGTCCGCCCCGGTAAAGGCACCGGGCGCGGTGCCGAAGAACTCGGCCTCCAGCAGTGTTTCCGGGATGGCGGCGCTGTTGATGCTGACGAACGCCTTGTGTGCCCGGGCCGAGGCAGCGTGGATGGCGTGCGCCAGCAACTCCTTGCCCGTGCCCGTCTCGCCCAGCAACAGCACCGGCGAGTCACTGCCTGCACCGCGCCGCGCACGGCGCTTGGCTTCCAGGCTGGCAGCGCTGCTGCCAACGAACTGCGCAAAGCTGTACTTGGCCTGGCGGGCGCGCAGTTGCGAGCGGGTCGAGGCAAGCTCCTGCTGCATGCTCGAATAACGCTTGAGCAGCGGCGACAGGCTGCGCAACTGATCGAACAGGGCAAAACCGATGGCGCCGATCAGCGCGCCCTGGTCGTCGTGGATAGGCAGGCGCATGACCACCAACGGCTCGTTCGGCGTGTCCAGCATGTCCAGCAGGATAGGCCTGCCATTGCTCACCACCTCGCGCATCAGGCTACCGGGGATCACTGCTTCGCAGGGCTGGCCAATCGCACTGGCCGCGTCGGCCAGGCCAAAGCGCCGGGCGTAGCGTTCGTTCATCCAGGCGATACGCGCCTGGCGGTCGACGATCACCGTACCTTCGCTGGACTGTTCGATGATCTCGAACAACGAACGGATCGCCAGTTGCCGAACGTGGGGATAGTCCTTGAGGCTGTCGCTGTCGTGCATGGAAAAAGTCCTGAATACGTTGTTTGCCCGCGCCGGCACCTTGCCTGAAACGTCAGCCCTTCGGGTCAAACGCCTGCCGCAAGGCATCGCCGATGAACACCAGCAGCGACAAGATCAGCGCCAGGGCAAAGAACGCGGTAAAGCCCAGCCACGGTGCCTCCAGGTGTTGCTTGCCCTGGGTCACCAACTCCCCCAGCGAGGCGCTGCCCGCGGGCATGCCGAAACCGAGGAAGTCCAGCGCGGTCAGCGTGGTGATGGCCCCGGTGAGCATGAACGGCACGTAGGTCAGTGTGGCATTCAAGGCATTGGGCAAGATATGCCGCAGCATGACCTGGCTGTCTGGCAAACCCAGCGCCCGGGCTGCCTTGACGTATTCCAGGTTGCGCCCCCGCAGGAACTCGGCCCGCACCACGTCGACCAGGGTCAGCCATGAAAACAGCGCCATGATCCCCAGCAGCCACCAGAAATCCGGCTCGACGAACCCGCTGAGGATAATCAGCAGGTACAACACCGGCAGCCCGGACCATACCTCCAGCAGGCGCTGGCCGAACAGGTCGACCCAGCCCCCGTGGTAGCCCTGCAGGGCGCCTGCCGTCACCCCGATGACCACGCTGATCACGGTCAGGGCAAAGGCAAACAGCAAAGACACCCGCGTGCCATACAACACCCGGGCCAGCACATCTCGGCCCTGGTCATCGGTACCCAGCCAGTTGCTGCTGCTCGGTGGGCTGGGCGTTGGGACCTGCAAGTCGTAGTTCGGGGTGTCGGCGCTGAACGGGATCGGTGCGAACAGCATCCAGCCGCCCTGGTCCTCGATCAGCTTGCGCACGTAGGCGCTGCGGTAGTCGGGCTGGAACGGCAGCTGGCCGCCAAATTGCTGCTCGGTATAACGCTTGAGCGCCGGTACGTACAGTTCGCCCTGGTAGCCCAGCAGCAACGGCTTGTCGTTGGCCACCAGCTCGGCGCCCAGGCTCAGCGACAGCAGGGCGGCGAATACCCACAGCGAGACCCAGCCCAGGCGGTTGCGGCGAAAACGTTGCAGGCGCCGGCGCGCCACAGGCGACAGCATCAGTGCGCCCTCGTGTCGAAGTCGATGCGTGGGTCCAGCAAGGTGTAGGCCAGGTCGCCGATCAGGCGGATCAGCAGCCCTGCCAAGGTGAAGATGAATAACGTGCCGAAAACGATGGGGTAGTCGCGCGACACGGCGGCGTCGTAGCTCATGCGGCCCAGGCCATCCAGAGAAAAAATCACCTCGATCAGCAGCGAGCCGGCGAAGAATACGCTGATCAGTGCCTGTGGTAGCCCGGCCACCACCAGCAGCATGGCGTTGCGCAATACATGGCCGTAGAGCACCCGCCGCTCACTCAGGCCCTTGGCCCGGGCGGTGACCACGTACTGGCGCGAAATTTCGTCGAGGAAGGCATTTTTGGTCAGCAAGGTGAGGGTGGCGAACCCACCGATTACCAAGGCGCCGACGGGCAGTACCAGGTGCCAGAAGTAGTCGGCCACCTTGCCGAGCAGGCTCAGCTCGTCGAAGTTGTCGGAAACCAGACCGCGCACCGGAAACCAGTTCAGCGAAGTGCCGCCGGCAAACACCACGATCAGCAACAGGGCGAACAGGAACGAGGGCAGGGCGTAGCCGACCACGATCAGTGCGCTGCTCCAGGCATCGAAGTGGCTGCCGTGGCGCACCGCCTTGCGAATGCCCAGGGGTATGGACACCAGGTAGGTGATCAGCGTGGCCCAGAAGCCCAGCGACAGGGTGACCGGCAGTTTGTCGAGGATCAGGTCGGTGACCTTGGCACCACGGAAAAAACTGTTGCCGAAGTCCAGCCGGGCATACTGGCCCAGCATCAGCCAAAGGCGCTCGGGCGCAGACTTGTCGAAGCCGTACTGGCGCTTGATCTCTTCGATCAGCTTGGGGTCGAGCCCGCGGGTGGCGCGTGATTCACCGTGCACAACCTCCGAGCGCGCACCGGGGGTGCCACCGCCGATGCCTTGCAGGCGCGCCACGGCTTGTTCCACCGGGCCCCCTGGCGCGGCCTGTACGATGACGAAGTTGACCAGCAGGATCGCCAGCAATGTCGGAATGATCAGCAGCAGGCGGCGCAACAGGTAGCGGGTCATGGGGCGGCGTTCCGGCGTATGGCCATCTGTTCATTGGTCAGCGCCGTTGGGCTGATCTCCCACCAGGTGTCCAGGCCTTCATCGTAGGTGGCCTGAACCTTGGGCAAGCCGAAGCGGTTCCACCAGACGGTGGAGCTGCCTGGCGGGTAGTAGTTGGGGATCCAGTAGTAATTCCACTGCAGCACCCGGTCCAGGGCGTGAGCGTGGCGCAGCATGTCGGCCTCGCTGGCAGCGCGTACCAGGCCGTCGATCAGGTGGTCGACGGCCGGGTCCTGCAGGACCATCAGGTTGTTCGAACCGGGGTCGTGGGCAGCGGCCGAGCCGAAGTAGTTGTACAGCTCGGCACCGGGGGACAGCGTCACCGGGTAGCCGGTCACGACCATGTCGTAGTCACGGGCCATCAGCCGGTTGACGTACTGCGCCGAGTCGACGTTACGGATATTCAGGGTAACGCCGATCTGTGCCAGGTTGCGCTTCCAGGGCAACAGCAGGCGCTCCATGCCGGCCTGGCCGTTGAGGAAGGTGAACGTCAGGGGCTGACCTTCGCGGTTGACCAGGCGGTCGCCATCGGCATGCCAGCCGGCCTGCTGCAGCAGGGCCAGGGCTTGCAACTGCTGGGCGCGGATGATTCCCGAGCCGTCAGTGACCGGTGCCGTGAACACGTGGTCGAAGACTTCCTGCGGCACCTGGCCACGCAGCGGTTCGAGCAGTTTCAGCTCGCCGGCATCGGGTAGCTGGCGGGCGGCCAGCGGGGTATTGGAGAACACGCTCTGCTGGCGGATGTACAGGTTGCGCATCATCTGCCGGTTGCTCCACTCGAAGTCCCAGAGCATGCCCAGTGCCTGACGTACACGGCGGTCCTTGAACTGCGGCCGGTCCAGGTTGAACACGAAGCCCTGGGCTACCTGCGGTTTGGCTGGGCCTAGGTGGGCCCGTTGCAGGCGACCGTCGTCCAGTGTGGCGCCGTTGTAACCCAGGGTGTAGGCGGTTGCGGAGAACTCGCGGTTGTAATCGTAGCCCCCGCCCTTGAGCACCTGGCGCGCCACCTCGGTGTCGCCGAAGTACTCGATGCGCAGTTTGGCGAAATTGTAGCGGCCACGGCTGGCCGGCAGGTCACGGGCCCACCAGGTGGGGTCACGCTCGAAGGTGATGCTGCGGCCATTGTCGATCTGGCCGATGCGGTAGGGCCCACTGCCGACCGGTTTGTCGAAGCCGGCCCCGTTGGCGAAATCGCGTTGCTGCCAGTCGTGCTCGGGCAGCACGGGCAAACTGGCCAGGTCCAGCGCCAGGGTACGGCCGTGCCCGGGCTTGAAGTCGAAGCGGATGCTGCGCGGGCCTTCCACGGTCACCGCGCTGACGTCGGCGAACTGGGTGCGGTAGGTCAGGCTGCCTTTGCTCATCAGCAGGTCGTAGGTGAAGCGCACGTCTTCGGCGCGCACCGGCTTGCCGTCGGCAAAGGTCGCCCGTGGGTCGATATCGAAACGCAGCCAGGCGTCATCCGGGCCACGCTCCATGCGCCGGGCGATCAGCCCATAGACGGTGTAGGGTTCGTCGAATGAGCGCACGGCCAGGGGTGCGAACAACAGGCCATCGACCTGGCTGACACCAATGCCTTTGTCGATGTACGGCAGGATATGGTCGAACTGGCCAATCTCGATGGCCGAGCGGCGCAGCATGCCGCCCTTGGGGGCGCTGGGGTTCACATAGTCGAAATGCTGGAAACTGGCGCCGTAGCGGGGGGCTTCGCCGTACACCGTGAGGGCATGGGTGGGGGCGGCCAGGGTATCGAGGGCGAAACAAAGCAGCAACAGGCACCACAACCCCTGCAGAAGCGGGTTACCCCGCGAATACGCCCGAGCATGCAGCCTCGTTGCCTGAGCTGACGTATTCGCGTGTGAACCCGCTGCCACCGGGGGCATGAACAGCTGTTGGCTGCTTAGTCCTGACGGCTGGTGACTTCCAGCAGGTGGTAGCCGAACTGGGTCTTTACCGGGCCTTGCACGGTATTCACAGGTGCGCTGAACACCACGGTGTCGAATTCCTTGACCATCTGGCCTGGGCCGAACGAACCCAGGTCACCGCCCTGGCGGCTGGACGGGCAGGTGGAGTTGGCTTTGGCGATTTCAGCGAAATCGGCACCGGCTTCGATCTGGGCTTTCAGTTCGTTGCACTTGTCTTCGCTGGCAACGAGGATGTGACGGGCGGTTGCACGGGCCATGGGTACTGCTCCTTGGGGTAAAAAGTGCAAGCCTAGCGCACTTGTCCGGGGTATGTCTCGCCAGGCTTGCAACCATCGGCTCACAGTTGTTGTGCGGCTTCGCGCAACAGCGTTTCGGTCGAGGCCCAACCCAGGCAGCCGTCGGTGATCGATACGCCGTACTTCAGGGCGCCCTTGCCCAGCGCCTGGCAACCGTCGAACAGGTGGCCTTCGATCATCACGCCGACCAGCGAGCGGTCGCCGCTCAGGCGTTGCGCCAGCACCTCATTGAACACCGCAGGCTGGCGCGCTGGGTCCTTGCCGCTGTTGGCATGGCTGCAATCGACCATGATCCGTGGCTGCAAGCCAGCCTTGGCCAGCGCCTGGCGGGCGAGGGCAATGCTAGGGGCATCGTAGTTGGGCCCTTTGTGGCCGCCGCGCAGTACCAGATGGGTGTCGGGGTTGCCCAGGGTTTCGATGATCGCCGGGTGGCCTTGCGCGTCCAGGCCGAAGTGGCGGTGCGGGTGTGCAGCGCTGCGCATGGCGTCGCTGGCTACGGCAATACCACCGTCGGTGCCGTTCTTGAAGCCCACTGGCAGCGCCAGGCCACTGACCATTTCGCGGTGGATCTGCGATTCGGTGGTACGCGCGCCTACCGCAGCCCAGGCCAGCAGGTCGTCGAAGTAGCCCGCGGCCAGCGGTTGCAGCAACTCGGTGGCGATGGGCAGGCCGCGCTCGATCATGCTCAGCATCAGCCCGCGAGACAGGGCGATGCCGGCATGCATGTCGTCGCTGCCATCCAGGTGCGGGTCATACGCCAGGCCTTTCCAGCCCACCGTGGTACGCGGTTTTTCGACGTAGGCGCGCATCACCAACAGCAGCTTGTCGTCGACGTCGCGGCTGAGGGCGGCCAGGCGGTCGGCGTATTCCAGCGCGGCGCGCGGGTCGTGGATCGAGCACGGGCCGACGATCACCAGCAGGCGCTGATCGTGGCCTTCGAGGATGTTGCGTATAGCCTGGCGGTGGGCATGTACTTGCTGGGCCAGGTCTGTGGCGAGCGGCATTTGCTGCTTGAGCAGGTGCGCACTGGGGAGGCGTTTGCTGACTGCGGTGTTGGCCGCTTGCGGCTGGGTCAGGGGCAGGGCGAGGCTGGAGGCGTGCATGGCATTTTTCCCTGGGCGGACGGCGGGGGCTGGCCCGCGCGGTCGGCCCTATCGAGGTGTTCGACAGATCGTTGAATTACTGTTGGCTGCTGCATTGCCACCTGTGCAAGACCGATCGGAGGCGGCTGGCTGGCCCGAGCGGGATTGGCTAAATCGCCAGGTGTAGGTGTCGGCGTAGTAATAGGTGGCGTAGTTCATGAAGCGGTCCTCAATGTGAATCAATGGTTTTTTCAAAGGCCTGAAACGCAAAACCCCCGGTCGGGGAGCCGACCGGGGGTTTGAGTATTCTCATTTTCGGCGGCCCCTCGAAGGTGGGCGCCGTGCAGGTATCGGCGCCTAGTGGCTAAACCAATACCCGAAGTAATAGCTTGCTGGAGCTACGCAGCCGGCAACGGCCAGCACAGGGCGCGGTTGGCGACCGGTGTGGTTGGCGAGGTGGCGGATGTGTGTTGGCATGTTGCGCTCCAGTGAATGAGCCCGAGCTTACTGCAGTTCGGCTGGGCCATTCAATGGATAAATACTATGTGTTCAATCATTTATTTGTGTACTGAATGGTTAAACGGCCCTGTCAACGGCTGTCCTGATCTTCAGCGGTGCCACCGCTGGCGCCGGCACCCGAGCCAGTAGCCTCGCCGGTGCTGTTGGAGCCGCCCGTGGCGCCATCGGCGGCGTCCGTGCTGCTGCCGGTGTCGCTGCTGTCATTGCTCTTGCCGCTGCCAGGGGTGTTGACGCTGCTGCCCTCACCGGCAGTCTTGCCGCCAGACTGGTCGGTTTGTGGGTGGCTGTCGGTGTTGGTGGCCGTGGCGGCGAAGCTGGTCCCAGCGAGTGGGGTCAGCGCCAGTGCCAGGCACAGGGAGAGCGGGCGAATGCGGATCATGGGATATCTCCATCGTGCGGATGATCTGTCATTCGTTTGGCCTGGTGAGCCGGGCTGGGTGCCGTTCGGGCGACGAGCGGTAAGCGCAACAAGCGATGGGGGCCGCTGCGCCGGGCCGGCGATCAGCGAGGTTGCGCGTATTCCTGCAGCAGCTCGGGGCTGTTGAAGTTGCTCAAGCGGCGATCGTCTGCGCTGAACTCAAGTGCTTGCACCTTGGCGCGCAACAGGGCCTTCTGCAAGCTCCGCTCACCCTCGGCCCAGGCTTGCTCCAGCACCGGCAACAACTGGCGCGGCAACACGCTGAACATCGGCTGCCAGTAGCCGCCCTGGTGCGCCATCGCGGCACTGTCATTGGCCGCAGCAACCCGCAGCAGGTCTTCGATCAGTGCGCGGTCGACCAGCGGCGCATCGCAGGCCAGCACCACCACCCATGCATGCCGCGCCACCTTGAGCCCGGCAATCACCCCCGCCAGCGGCCCGGGGAAGTCGTTGTCGGCATCGCCCACCAACTGGTCGGCATACACCCGGTAGGCCTGCTGGTTGCGGTTGCAGGAAATCACCAGGTCGTCGGTCAGGGGCCGCAGCACGCGATGGATTGCGGCCACCAGTGGCTCGCCCTGCCAGCTGATCAAGCCCTTGTCCCGGCCGCCCATACGTTGCCCGCGGCCTCCCGCGAGGATCAGGGCAGAGCAGGTGAGCAATTGTTCAGTCATTGGCTAAAGTCCGAGGCAGGCACGAAGGCAACCCTCACACGCACGACAGCGGTTGTCCAGCGGACGTGAACGCGGGGCCAGGGCACTGACATTTTTGCCAGTTGTGCCCGCCGCTGCTTCTCCCTTGAATAGGGCTGCAGCCCTGCCATGGCAATGAGGGCAAGCCAGATTCCCAGGAGAAGGCAATTGAACAAAGCGCAACTTATTGAACAGGTAGCAGCGCGCGCCGAACTCAGCCAGGCGATGGCCAAAAAGGCAGTCGATGCCTTCATCGACGGGATCAAGGCATCGCTGAGCACACACACGCCTGTCGCTTTGGTGGGTTTCGGCAGGTTCGAGACTGCCCGAAGGCCAGCGCGGGTCGGCAGGGACCCGCGGTCTGGCAAACCGTTGAAGATTCCGGCGGCGATGACGGTCAAGTTTCGAGCTGGCAAGGCCCCCAAGGACGCCGTCAGATTCAGCGGGGAGGCCGACGCCAAGACCAAACCCCGCAAGTGAACGCAGAGGGTCCCTGGGGACCCTCATTCAGGGGCTGTCGTGCAGCGCCTCGCCGGCCGTTGTGGTTTTGCGCGTGCCAGCCAGCCGCATCACGCTGACGAAGAACACCGGCACGAATACCACCGCCAACGTTGCGCTCAGCATGCCGCCGATAACCCCGGTGCCGATCGCCTGTTGGCTGGCCGAGCTGGCACCGCTGGCGATCGCCAAGGGCACCACGCCGAGGATGAACGCCAGCGATGTCATCACGATCGGCCGCAGGCGCAGGCGGGCGGCCTGTACGGCGGCATCGGCGGCGTCCACGCCCTGGTCGACCAGGTGCTTGGCGAACTCGATGATCAGAATGGCGTTCTTCGCCGACAGGCCGATCAAGGTGATCAGGCCGACCTTGAAGAACACGTCGTTGGGCATGCCCCGCAGGGTTACCGCCAGGACCGCACCCAGCACGCCGAGTGGCACCACCAGCAGCACTGCGGTAGGTATCGACCAGCTCTCGTACAGCGCAGCCAGGCACAGGAACACCACCAGCAGCGACAGCGCCATCAACATCGGCGCCTGGCTGCCGGACAGGCGTTCTTGCAGCGACAGGCCGGTCCATTCCAGGCCGGCACCGGCGGGCAGTTGCGCCACCAGGCGCTCGATTTCGGCCATGGCTTCGCCCGAGCTGTAGCCGGGGGCCGGTTCGCCGGAAATCGACACCGCCGGGTAGCCGTTATAACGCGTCAGTTGCACCGGGCCGCTGACCCATTTGGCCTGGACGAACGCGGCCAACGGCACCATCTTGCCGCTGCTGTTGCGCACATGCATGTTCAGCAGGTCTTGCACCTGGCTGCGCTGGTCGCCTTCGGCCTGCACCACCACGCGCTGCATGCGGCCCTGGTTCGGGAAGTCGTTGACGTAGCTGGAGCCCACTGCCACGTCGAGCACCGAGCCGATATCGGCAAACGTCACGCCCAGGGCATTGGCCTGGCGGCGGTCGATCTCCAGCTGCACCTGCGGGCTTTCCGCCAGCGAGGCTTCGCGCACGTTGCTCAGTACCTTGCTCTTGCCGGCCTGCTCGAGCAGCTGGTCACGCGCCGCCATCAGCGCGCGGTGGCCCATGCCACCCCGGTCCTGCAGGCGGAACTCGAAGCCGGTCGACTCGCCAAGCCCGTCGATGGGCGGCGGCAGCATGGCGTAGGCCACCGCATCCTTGAGTTGCGTGAAGGCCTGGTTGGCGCGCTCGGCAATCGCCTGGGCAGTGTGTTCGGCACCTCGCTCGGACCAGTCCTTGAGGGTAGTGAAGGCCAGCGCAGCGTTCTGCCCGCTGCCCGAGAAGCTGAAACCCAGGATCAGTGTGGTGTTGCCGACCCCCGGTTCTTCACTGTTGTGCGCCTCGATCTGGGCGGCCACCTGTTCGGTGCGCATGCGGCTGGCGCCCGGCGGCAGCTGGATGTCCGTAATGGTGTAGCCCTGGTCTTCGGTGGGCAGGAACGCCGTGGGCAGCTGGCTCAAGCCATAGCCCAATACCCCCAGCAGCAGCGCATACAGCAACAGGTAGCGCCCGCTGCGTTGCAGCGCTTGCATGACCCAGCGCTGGTAGCCATCGCTCATGCCCTCGAAACGGCGGTTGAACCAGCCGAAGAAACCCTTGCGTGCATGCTGTTCGCCCTTGGCCACAGGCTTGAGCAGCGTGGCGCACAGTGCCGGGGTCAGGCTGAGGGCGAGGAATGCCGAGAACAGGATCGATACCGCCATGGCGACCGAAAACTGTTGGTAGATCACACCCACCGACCCTTGCATGAAGGCCATGGGCAGGAATACCGCCACCAGTACCAGGGTGATGCCGATGATCGCGCCGCTGATCTGGCTCATGGCCTTGCGCGTGGCTTGCCGGGGCGGCAAGCCTTCTTCGGCCATGATGCGTTCGACGTTTTCCACCACCACGATGGCGTCATCGACCAGGATGCCGATGGCCAGCACCATGCCGAACAGGGTCAGCACGTTGATCGAGAAGCCCAGCGCCAGCATCACGGCGAAGGTGCCCATCAGTGCCACCGGTACCACCAGGGTCGGGATCAGCGTGTAGCGCAGGTTCTGCAGGAACAGGTACATCACCGCGAACACCAGCAGCATGGCTTCGAACAGGGTACTGATGACCTGCTCGATCGACACCTTGACGAACGGCGAGGTGTCGTAGGGGATGTCGTACCTGACCCCCTCGGGGAAGTAGCGCGCCAGGTCCTGCAGTTTCGCCCGTACCAGGGTGGCGGTCTGCATGGCATTGGCGCCCGGTGCCAGCTGCACGCTGAAGGCCGTGGCCGGCTTGCCGTTCAAGCGGGTGCCGTACTGGTATTCCTGTGCGCCGACTTCCACCCTGGCGACATCGCCAAGGGTGACCACGGAGCCGTCGGGGTTGGCGCGCAGCACAATGGCGGCGAACGCATCCGGCGTGCTCAGCTGGCCTTTGACCACCACGTTGGCGGTGATTTCCTGAGTGCTGCGGCTGGGCAGGTCGCCAATGCTGCCAGGGGCTACCTGGGCGTTCTGGCCGGCGATGGCGTCGGCCACGTCGTTGGGCGTGAGGTTGAAACCGACCAGTTTGCGCGGGTCTATCCAGATGCGCATGGCCCGTTCCGAGCCATACAGCTGGGCCTTGCCGACGCCTTTGAGGCGGCGTATTTCATCCATCACGTTACGCGCCAGAATGTCCGACAGGGCGGTTTCGTCGAGTTTGCCGTCTGTGGAGGTGAGGGTGGCCAGCAGCAGAAAGCCGGTGGACACCTTCTCGACCTGCAGGCCCTGCTGGGTGACCGGCCGCGGCAGGCGGGACTCGACCACCTTCAGGCGGTTCTGCACGTCGACCTGGGCCAGGTCCGGGTGGGTGCCCGGGGCGAAGGTGGCGGTAATGGTGGCGCTGCCCAGGCTGCTCTGGGATTCGAAGTACAGCAGGTTGTCGGCGCCGTTGAGTTCCTGTTCGATCAGGCTGACCACGCTTTCGTCCATGGTGGCTGCCGAGGCGCCGGGGTATACGGCGTAGATCTCGACCTGCGGCGGTGCCACGTTGGGGTATTGGGCCACCGGCAGTTGCGGGATGGCCAGCGCGCCGGCCAGCAGGATGAACAGCGCGACCACCCACGCGAATACCGGGCGGTCGATGAAGAATTGCGGCATGGGTCAGGCCCTCACTGGCCGTTGTGCTGTGCGATGGGCGGCGTTTGTGGGCTGGGGTCGACCTGCACCTGGTCGCCGGCCTTGACGTGCTGCAGGCCCTCGATGACCACGCGCTCACCAGCGGCCAGGCCGGCGCTGACGATCCAGCGGTCGCCCTGGGTATTGCCCAGCACCACCTCGCGCTCGCTCACCCGCGCCTGCGGGTCGACCACCAGTACCTTGGGCACCCCGGCGCTGTCACGCAGGATGGCGCGCTGCGGCACACTCAGGCCATGGGGTTGCACGGCCTGCTCGAGGCGCACGCGCACGTAGCTGCCGGGCAACAGGTCCAGGTCCGGGTTGGGGAACTCGCTGCGCAGGGTGATCTGGTTGGTGCTGGGGTCGACGCTGATGTCGGAGAACAGCAATTTGCCCGGCAGTGGGTAGGCGCTGCCGTCGTCCTGGATCAGCGTCGCCCGGGCCTGACCGTCGCCCACCTGCTGCAGCTCGCCCGCGCGCAAGGCGCGGCGCAGGGCATTGAGCTCGCGGGTGGATTGGGTGACATCGGCGTGGATCGGGTCCAGTTGCTGAATGGTCGCCAGCGGGGTGCTCTCGTTTTGCCCGACCAGCGCGCCTTCTGTGACCTGGGCACGGCCAATGCGCCCGGAGATGGGCGCGGTGACCGTAGCATAGCCGAGGTTGAGGCGTGCGCGCGCCAGTGCCGCCTTGGCTTCGGCTACGGCGGCATCGGCCTGCAGCAGGCTGGCCTTGGCATTGTCGTATTCCTGGCGGCTGACCGCCTTGTCGTCGACCAGCTGGCGGTAGCGCTGCTCTTGCAGGCGGGCCTGGTAGCGGGTGGCTTCGGCCTTGGCCAAGGTTGCGCGGGCACTGTCGTGGTCGGCTTTGAACGGCGCCGGGTCGATCAGGAACAGCACATCGCCTTGCTTGACGTCACTGCCTTCGCGGTACACCCGCTTGAGCACCACGCCGGCGACCCGCGCGCGCACTTCTGCGGTACGCGGGGCCAGGATGCGGCCACTGAGTTCGCTGCTGATGGCCAAGGGCTGCAGTTGCAGGGTTTCCACCCGTACTTGCGGGGTGGGC
>NZ_BCBD01000038.1:0-39459 GCF_001320345.1 Pseudomonas sp. NBRC 111127
GGCAGCCGTTGCAAACGTCGCCGGCGTGACCGACGTGAAGATCCTGGAGAACAACAGCGACGACCCGGCCGACCCTGACGGCATTCCATACACTGCCATCGCGGTCATCGTGAACGGCGGCACTGACCAGGGCATTGGCCAGGCCATGTACTCGAAGTACAACCCAGGCACCCCGATGTATCCCCGCTACAGCACCAAGACCGATACCTGGGTTGATCCGCCGGGGGCGACAGGCGTCAAGGTTCAAATCACCTCGCCATCGACGGGCAACATCGAGACTATGACTTTCCAGCGCGCAGTGGCTCTGCCTATCTACGTTTCGGTCACCGTCCAGCGCAAGGGAACCCTGCCAAGCGACATCGAGCAGCGGATCAAGGACGCCATCGTCGAGGATTCGACCAAGAAGCTGTTCTCCGGCGACCAGGTTAAGGGCTTCAATCAGGGTGGGTACGACATTGGCGAGGTAGTGCCCGTGGGGCGCCTTTACACCCCGGTCAACAAGGTGCTTGGCCAGTACGGCGACAGCTACATCACCAGCCTGACGATTGGCCTTAGCGCCGTAAGCCAGGGTGTAACGCCAATCCAGCCGGGCATCGCAGAGTTGGCCACCTTCGACCCTGACAACATCACGGTATCGGTGCCGCTATGAAAATGGACCACGTAGCGCGCGCGAAGAAGCGGATCATCAACCAGTACCGCGGCAAACAGCGGATGACGCGGTGGCTCACGCTGACACCGACCATCGCCAACGAGAAGCTTGAACAGCCGATCAGCCAGATTTACTCGGCCTACGACGTCGACAAGGTAACCGGTGAGGACTTGGACGTCATCGGCCGCATCGTCGGCGTGCCCCGGCCAATACTGCGCGGCGCGGCCTATGACGTCTTTGGCTATGCCGGGAACGACAACTACACCAACTACAACGTCGCGCCCTACATCGGCGACGGCGCGTCGATCGATGCGCCCCTAAACAATGATCTGTACCGCAAGCTGATCAAGGCGAAGATCGCCAGAAACGTCAGCGACGGTACCAGCGACAGCATCATCAAGCTGCTCGAGGTCGTTATAGGGGTAAAGGTCACAGCCCTGAATAGCAATGGTGACAAGTCGTTCGACATTGGCATCGCTTCCGAACTGGACAACACCACGCAGTTCCTGCTGGAAAACTTCGACCTGATCCCAAGGCCTCAAGGCACGAGGATAGGCCAGATATACATCCTGCCTACCAACATTAGCGAGATCGAGCGTACATCCAGCCTGATCTTCAACTACGCGAATTTCACACTGCCTGGAGACGTTTCCTGATGGCACGAGAGGCTTTCAATACCCGCTGGGCACAGGGCGTCGAGACCCAGGACAACGACAACACTTTCAAGGTGCCTGACAACGCGCGGCAGAATACCGGCTGGGAAGGCGGGCAGGACAAGGACGCGCCGCGTGCGGGCCAGGAGAACTGGTGGCACAACCGTGTTGATTCAGCGCTGCAGGACCTTGAGCGCCGCGGAGTAATGGCCTATCACCCTGATGCCGTGTATTCAGTCGGTGCGCCCTGCTATACGCCAGAGGACGGGCTGTTCTACGAGTCCGTTGCCAGTGCCAACGTGGGCAATGCACCGGCCAGTAGCCCGACATACTGGCGTTTGGTTGGCGCCAGCCTCTATTCGTCATTCAGCGTTGGTGAATACAAGGATGTGGCCCATAACGGATCGCCGGACCCGGGGTGGTTAAAGTGTACAGGGACAACTCTGAATCGCACTGCATATTCAAAGCTGTTCGCAGTAATTGGCACCAGATTCAATACCGGAGGCGAATCTAGTCTCGAGTTCAGGCTTCCCGACTGGAGGGGCATGTTTCCTCGGTGCCTGGACGATGGCCGAGGTGTCGATACAGGCAGGGTTATGGATGGGGTTCCGCAGCCCAGCCAAAACCTCGGTCACTCGCATAGCGCCTCAACCGGATCGGCCGGTCTTCATCGACACACAATGACGTTTCCTCGTGACTTGGTATCTGGTGTTCCTCAAGACGATGCAGTTCTTGGCGACCAGATCGAGCAAGGAACTCAGACGCTCAACACCAGCGATGCCGGGTCCCACACCCACACTGTCAGCATTGGCTCTAATGGTGGGACTGAGGCGAGATCGGTAAACCTGA
This sequence comes from Pseudomonas sp. NBRC 111127, assembly GCF_001320345.1. NCBI lineage: Bacteria > Pseudomonadati > Pseudomonadota > Gammaproteobacteria > Pseudomonadales > Pseudomonadaceae > Pseudomonas > Pseudomonas sp. NBRC 111127. The sequence goes on from NZ_BCBD01000038.1 coordinate 2,152, forward strand.
CCCAGGTGAGATGGATTCGATATCTATGAACCAGAAAATCGTTTACCAGTACGACCCTAACGGGTTCTACCTGGGCGAGGCCCTAGCAGAGCTCGACCCTCAAGTGCCTGGAAATTGGCTGCTGCCAGCGAGGTGCACCGAAACGAAGCCTCCGATCTTCACTGCCGGCAAGCTGCCGAAGTGGGTCGGCTACAAGTGGAAACTGATCAGCCCGTAGGTGAGATATGGAACGCAAGGCGAAGAGACGCTTCACCGACAAGATGGAGCTTTTCTGCCTCGCCTATGTCGAGACCGGGAACGCCTCCGAGGCCTACCGGCGGTCCTACAACACCTCCAACATGGCCGACAAAACAGCCCAGCGGGAGGGTTACAACCTTCTACAAAACCCTCTCGTTCAGGCACGCATCGAAGAATTAAGGATCAAGGTCATGGAACGTCACGAAATCACCGTGGACACGCTCCTGGCTGAGCTGGAAGAGGCTCGCCTGCTCGGCAAGGAGACCGGCAAGGCCTCGGCCATGGTCACGGCCTCGATGGGCAAGGCAAAGCTCCTGGGCCTCGACAAGCAGATTGTTGAGTTGACCGGCAAGGATGGTGCGCCCATCGAGACGAAATCCACGGTCAAGGTTGACCAGGAAGCCCTTGAGTCGGTACTGGCCCGCCTATGAGTGCACTCCTCGATTGGGAAACCATGAGCATCGAGGAGAAGCAGGCCGCCAAAAGCATAAGTGAACACTCGCCGCTTTCGTTCATGAGGGTGTGGTTCCAGCTGAACCAGGGCATGAAGATGCTCTGCAACTGGCACCACCGCTACATGGATCACACGGCGCTGCGCGTGCTCAGTGGCGAACTGAAGAACGTCGTGTTCAACATGCCACCAGGTGGCACAAAGACAGAGTACTGGTCGATCCACCTTCCAGCCTATGCCATGACAGTGCGCGACCGCACGCGCACGCTGAACGTGTCCTACTCCAATTCTCTGGTGGTGGAAAACTCCGGCCGCATCCGGTCGATCGTCTCCAGCCCTGAGTACCAGGAGCTTTGGCCTGTTTCGATGGGAAAGGCGGATGTCGAGAACTGGTCGCTGATCGACGGCAAGGGCCGAACCAGGCACCAGCTGTTCAGCCGCTCCACCGGCGGCCAGATCACCGGCTGCCGGGGCGGCTACATCTCCAAGGACTTCACCGGCTTCATCAACCTGGACGACCCGGAGAAGGCCGATAGCGCGTTCTCGGCGACCATGCGGGCCAAGGCCCAGCGGATCGTGACAAACACGCTACGCAGCCGGCGCGCATCGCCTGATACACCTGTTATCTGCACCCAGCAGCGCCTGCACACGGACGACGTGTCCGGTTTTCTGCTCAAGGGTGGCATGGGCTTGGACTTCGCGCACATCAAGGTGCCGGCTCTGGTCACGCGCGAGTACATCGCATCGTTGCCAGATGGCATCCGCGAGCATGCGGAGCGCGACGTGTTCAGCGGACCCTCAGTGGTGCGTGGCGGCGTCGAATACTGGTCCTACTGGCCGGCCAAAGAGTCGGTCTACGACCTGATGGCCCTGTGGGACAAAGACGCCTACACCATGGTCAGCCAGTACCAGCAGGAGCCCGTGGCGCTCACGGGCGGCATGATCGACCCGGACTGGTTCAAGACCTACGAGCAGCTGCCATTCCTGGTCTGGCGTGGCGTCTACGTGGATACCGCTCAAAAAACCGGCGAGCAGCATGACTTCTCGGTATTTGCCCACTGCGGCCTAGGCGTGGACGGGAACCTCTACATCATCGAGATCGTGCGGGGAAAGTGGGACGCAGGCGATCTAGAGGCAGAGGCGCTGCGCGTTTGGGAGCGCTGGAAGCCGTGGGACCAATTCCGACCCGCGGCACTGCGCTACATGCGCGTCGAGGACAAGTCCAGTGGCACCGGCCTGATCCAGACCATCAGCAAGAAGGGTTCTATCCAGATCGAGGCCCAGCCGCGCGGCCCGGCCGCCAACAAGGTCACCCGCTGCATGGATGCCGTGCCCTGGTTCAAGTCAGGCCGGGTGTTCGTGCCTGCTATCTACGACGAGCAGGGCAAGCCCATCACACACGTCAAAGACCACCGGGGGCAGGACCTGTGCACCACTGAGTGGGTCACCACCTTCCTCACCGAGGCCGCAGCTTTCACGGCCGACGACAGCCACGACCACGACGACCAGGTCGACACCATCTTCGATGCCGTGGCCGACATGCTCATCAACGATACCAGCAGCTTCTTCTCCGGCGGCTGGATCTCCTAACACCTCGTTTCGCTGACCGCGCCCAGGCGCGCTCTACAAACTCGCCCAAAGGAAATGACATGGCTGATCAAACTCAGCGCCTTGAGATCGCGACTGTGCGCGCGGAAGTCGGCAGCAACATCGTTTTCCGCTTTGCCAACGATGCTGCGAATGCCGACAGCATCCCTACCCAATCGGGCGACATTCAAAACCTGAAGCAGGTGGTTCTGGAAATACAGCAAGATGCCGCCGAAAAGATCAGTATCTCCACCACCATCTACCCGAATGTGGCGGCCGGTCTGGCAGAAACTGCCGACCAAGGCATCTTCTTGGTGCAGTCGAACGACGCAGATGAGATCTATGCCGTATGGCAGAATCAGAGCGGCACGGCAGTAAATACCGGCAAGACAGCTCTGTCAGCTACCGCCATTCAAGCAGCGCTGGACGCCTCCAACGAAGCTGCGCAGGCCGCAGAAGATGCCGCGGACGTTGCGACAGCTCGGACTGCAGGCTTCTTGGCTCCAGCTGCCACTGCTCCAGCTCTCCGCGACAATGGGCTTCCGCTTCAGCCGGGCGACCGGTATTTCAACACCACCGAACAGGCCGAGTACATTTACAAGGCTGATGGGTGGAAGGTAAATGACAGTCTTGCAGCGATAGAAGCTCTTGAGTCCGACATAGTCGAACTTCCCATTCCTGGGGGAATCCCAAAGGCCTCGGACTCTGGAGTCATTGACATTGGATGGCTTCCAGATGATCTTGCAACTCAAGAAGATATTCAAAATTTAGCAGATAGCCAATCCATTCCGATGGCTAACTATTCAGCGATTAGGAATTATTCGGGTTCCGCAAGGTCTATTAGAATTAATTCTGTAGGTTTTGCCGGGTTCTTCGCACTTGATGAGTTGGATAATAGTTCAAGTGACAATGGCGGGACTGTCCTTGTTGGATATGAGGGTAGACGCTGGAAGCGAGTGTTTAGCGGACTAGCTGATGTTAAGTGGTTCGGCGCCTCAGAATCATCTTCTGATAGCTCTTCGGCTATTGAGCTGGCTTTTTCGTCAGGTCTTCCTCTGCTGTTAAGTGGTGCCTTTAAAGCGAAGAAAAAGATAGCAGGCTCAGGAAGTCTTTTACTTGTCGGTCTTGGCAGGGATAAATCGTCTATTACGTGGGAGTCTGACTCTGAAAGTATTGGATTGGAGCAATCTCCAACAAGTCTAAATCAGCAAATACGAATACAGGATTTTGAGCTGATTTCTAACGCTAATATCTCTGGAGTTATGTACTACTCAAGTTGGTCTGGGCTTTCAGGTTACACAACCTTGACTAGCTTCTCATACAAATTCATAGCAAACAGGGTTGTGATTAGGCAGGTTGGGTCAGGAAGGTTTACAAAAGGCATTGAGCTCAGAAATATATTTGGCGGAGTTATAGAGCATTGTCATGTATATGGGCAGGCCCCATCCGCACCTAGGGCTCCAGAAACATATTCTACAACTCACCTATACCACATAAGCAACGATGGCAGCGCTTCAAACACTGTCGGCGTTAGGATGTGGGGGAATCATGGATACAATGGTAGATACGGAACTCTTGTAGATGACTTGGAAGCTTTAGACTTCCATGGCAATGATATGCAGGCATGCTGGGACTGCATGGCGGTTTCAAACACAATCAGGAAAGTCAATCAGTATAGGATCACCAGCAATCACTTTGGAGGCGATAATACAGCTGTATCCGTTTCAAATGCTCGCAGCTTCATGATGAGTGGAAATGAAATATCATGGGGTAGCAATAGAGCAAGCGGTGCAACTATAGACTTGGTATCTATTTATAGTGTTGAGGACTACAGCGTTATTGGTAACACGGTACGTGGCAATTCCGCAGTGACAACGTACGGTCATGTAATAAACGGAGTAAAAATTGATGGTGTGGCTGGTAATGAGTCTGTATATGGATTGGTAGATGCAAACAGATTCAGGGATCTTACTAGCGCTTGTACTCAAGGAGTTAATACAACATCTCTTAACTTCGGTCTTGCAAATCAATTTAACAATGTGTCTGTCCAGTTCATAAATACTAAGGGGGCCGGTTCTCAGCAACCCCTGAGGTACGGAACTGGTCCGCACTCTAACCCAACCAGCGCTGGCCCTCTCTTGCTGCTCACGGGTATTGGTCAGTCTGGTCTTGCTATCAATAGGGATAGCGCTGGGTCAATGCAGACGTTCCACGTCGCAGGAGCATCAGCGGCCGGGGTTATCACATCGACCGCTACGACAACTGCATATGGGACTACTTCAGACGAAAGGCTAAAGGATATCTTGAGGGATTGGGATACAAAGAATGGCCTTAGCGTTGTTAATCAAATAATTATTAGAGAGGTTGAGTGGAAATCAACGGGAGAGCCAGATATAACACCTCTTGCTCAACAGTTGCACTCTGTATGGCCTGCAGCTGTAATCCAAGGTCATGGAGAGCCTGGCGATGAGGACTTTATGCCGTGGATGGTTGATTACAGTCGCCTCACTGTTCCATTAGTTTCGGCCATTCAAGAGCTTTCGAGGTCGGTTGAAATTATGCAGATGAAAATTCAAAGCCTTGAAAGTGAGAAGAAATAGTAACAATGCCCGCCCAGCGCGGGCTTTTTTTCGCCTGGAGAAAACCCATGCGCACATCGCAACGTGGCTTGAGCCTCATCAAGTCATTCGAGGGCCTGCGCCTGCAGGCCTATCAGGATTCAGTCGGCGTCTGGACCATCGGCTATGGCACCACCCGTGGCGTTAAGCCGGGGATGACGATCACCAAGGAACAGGCCGAACGCATGCTGCTGAACGACGTGCAGCGCTTCGAGCCAGAAGTGCAGCGCCTGGTCACTGCACCGCTGAACCAAAACCAGTGGGATGCCCTGATGAGCTTCACCTACAACCTGGGCGCGGCCAATCTTGAATCGTCCACGCTCCGCCGTCTGCTCAATGCAGGTAATTACGCAGCTGCTGCCGAGCAGTTCCCGCGCTGGAACAAGGCAGGTGGGCAGGTGCTGGCCGGGCTGGTCCGCCGGCGGGCCGCTGAGCGGGATCTGTTCCTGGAGGCGTCTTGAACTGGCTCGTCACGGTGCCGGCCTGGTGCTGGTGGTTGATCGCGCTGGCTGTCGTGGCCGGCGGCCAGCAGTACAGGGTGGCCGTTGCCCGCGGCGAAACCGCCGAGGCCCGAATCGAGCTGTCCGACTACAGGCTGCAGGTAGCTGAGCGCGACCGGCGCGCCGCGGCCCAGGCCAGAACCGAAGAACAGCGCCGCCAGGCCGTGGCGGACAAGGAGGGCGAGAGTGCTCGACAAAAACTGGAACTGGCCCAGGGCCGCGCCGCTGCTGCTGAGTCTGCTGCTGGTGGGCTGCGCGGGGAAATCGATCGACTGCGCGCCGGCCGAGCAGCCACCTGCGGTACCATCGCTACCCAGCAGCGCCAGGCAGGAACCTCTGCCGTCGTGGTGCTCGGGGGATTGCTTGAAGACGCTGACCGAATGGCGGGAGATCTCGCAGCAGCGCTTGAGCGAAGCCGAATAGCGGGCCTGGCGTGCGAGTCCATCTATAATGGCCTGACCAAATGAGCAGGTCACCGGAATGGACAAGCGCACCTTCATCGGCATGGTCGAGGCCGGCGAGCCTCTGATTCAGCAGGCCATCGACGCCATGCGGGAGTACCACCAGGCCCAGGACTATGGCGCGCCGGCGGAGGAGGTCGAGCGGCTGCGCCTGCTGGCCGAGTCCCTTTTCCAAGCTGTATCCGACTATCAGCTCAGGGCCGTGGCCAAGGCGCGAGGCAAGGAGCTGCCGCCACTGCATTAGGCCGCCAGCCGGTGCTTGCCACATGTGGCCAAGTCGCCAGATACTGTATCTATATCCAGTTATCGGCCAGCCACCATGCCTTCAACCATGCCCTCAGAAACTGACCACCTGCAGGTCTCCATCGACGATCTGCTCCAACTGCGCGCGCCCAACGTCTACCTGGTCAAGGTGGAGGGCGACAGCATGCAGGGGGCCGGCATCTATACCGGTGACCTGCTGATAGTCGATCGCCTGGCTGAGCCCAAGTCTGGCAGCATCATCATCGCCGCGCTGAACGGGGATGCCACCTGCAAGCGGATGATGATCCGTGATCGCCAGGTGGTGCTGGTTCCGGACAACCCCAAGTTCCCGTCCAGGTACATCATGGAGGGTGACCAGTTCGAGGTTTGGGGGGTGGTGACCCACAGCATCCGGGATCACGATCGTCGGTTGTGAGTAGCTATATAAAGGAAGGGAAGCGGTCGGCAGAACGCCGTGATGGGCAGCCATGGCTGCGTGAGAAATGCGTGACTCTTGTGGATGCTCATGAACACCTATAGACGGTCGGTTGCAGCGAGCGCGCCGAAAAGTGCTGTGATATCATGCCGTTAGATGGCTTGGCATGCATGGGGTGCAAGGGGTCGAGTGTTCGAATCACTCCGTCCCGACCATATATTTCAACGACTTAGCCACCTCCGGGTGGCTTTGTCGTTTTTGCATGTGGGGAGTTTTTCGCGACTTCATCCGATTTTCCTCTTCAAGATCGTCAACACCGGCCCGCGAGAGTCAGTTGTTGATACCATGTTCGCAGCCTCAATCAGCTTGCCCAGCTCAGCGCCGGAGTAGTGGCTGGTGATGCTGCCGTTCTTGTGCCCGAGCAGTGACTTCCGATCCTCTTCCGTCACGCCCGCGGCGCGCAGCCTTCGACCGAATGTATGTTTGAGGTCGTGGATGCGAATTGATGCGTACCCAGGGTGAGCGGGGCGAAGGTTTTCCTCCTGCCAGAGTTTCGCCGCTCTCACCCGTGCCTTCTTCCATGCCGAGTCGTTCATCCGGTGCATCGCGGTGCCGTTGTATGGAAATACCCATTCCTTGCTGATCCCGCGCTGCCTTTCAATAATCGACTTGGCCACGTTGTTCAGTACCAGCAGGCGCTCGTCGCCATTCTTTACGCCCGAACGGGCGTGTCTCCCGCCGAAGTCAGCAGGGATCAGGAAAACACTGGTTCCCAGTTCCGGCACCGATATCTCCCAATCCCACCTCAGCTTGCACACCTCTTGCTCCCGGCAACCCGTGTTTACCTTGAACAGGGCCATGGTTTGCAGATGGCCCGGTAACTCATTGAACAGGATCGACTGCTCTTCCCATGACATTGGGTAGGGTTTGCGGCTCGACTTCTTCTCTTCGAGCTTCCTCAGCATGGGCACACTGTCCAGCCATGGCCGGCGATCATCGTCTCGCCACTTCCTGGCGCAGAGCGTCAAAACCCGAACCGCGCGCTCGATGGCGATGTTGATCGTTCGGTTGCTCACGGCCTTTTCAATGGTCCCATCCGGCAGAACCTTTTCTGTCTGCCGATCCCTGATAAACGGCTCCAGCGCCTGGTCATCGATGTGCGTCAGAGGCAGGTGGCCCAGGTATGGGTGAAGCTGCTTCATGCACAAGGCAGTCAAGTGAATGGAGGGCTGATCCTTGACCTCAAGGAGGTAGCGCATAGCTGCCTCCTCCCAGGTGTGGATCTGCCGAACGCCATATACCTTCCTTTGACGCAGCTGCTCGAGCTTGTGGATCAGGTACTGCTCTGCCTCTTCCCGGTCACCAGTTCCAGTACTTTCTCGAATTCGCTCCCCTTTGTAGACTTTGTCGATTTGCCAGACACCGCCCTTCTCGTAGAGGCCGGTGATCGTTTTTCGCGCCATGTATCATCTCCTCGGCGCTCGCTGCGGGGCCGATTGTTATCCTGTCCGGTGGCTTTTTCAATCGCCTTGGCCTCGATGTAGGCGTCCGCCCACTCATCAAGCTCCTGGCGGTCAAAGGCCACGCCCTGTTTGCCAATGGGGAATTCCCGCACGTTCGGCCTGACCGTCTTGTTGAACTCATCCCGCCACATGCCGAGATATCCAGGTGCATCGCCGAACCGGATGAACCGCGGCTGAATGCTTGAGGGCTTTGCTGCTGTGGCATTCGCCATGGGTGTCTCCACGCCGCCGGTGGCGGCAGGTTGGTCGTTAGCCGCGGTGCAGCCGGATCATTGCGCGGGCGTGCTCAAGGGAAGCGAGGTGTTCTTCCTTCGCCCCGAGCTGGCCATTTGCATCGGGAGTGGTGACGGCAACCAGGTGCTCAAGAGCGGCTACCAGATCATCGCGCTGCTGACCCTCGGCCCGACCGATATCCCAGAACTGCTGCCCCCAGTGATTGAGCGGTGTCGGGTTGGTGTTCTGCTTTCCGCACGCCAAGGAGCCCACGATCACGTCGCAAAGGCCGCGCTTGTAGGCGTTGTCACCATCGAGGCTCAGGCCGCCGCGCCGGCGTAGGGTGTTCACGACCTCATCGACGTCGAGGCCGCTGTCTTTGAGGACGATATCCAGCTCTGGCTTGCCTGCCGTGTAGATCACCAGCGCCAGTTTGGCGCCTGGCTGCAGGTTCTCGCTGATCATCACCAGTGCATCGTTGGCGACCTGGTGGAATCGGTTGGTTGCGGACATAGGTAATCCTCGCCCGCGCATGTCGGCGGGCTTGAGTAATTGGGGGTGTGGTTAGGCGCCCTTGAACGGAACTACGTTTTCGAGCTCGCGCTTCACGCCGCCGGCGTTGCGGAAGGCTTTCCACTCAGCATGGTGGGCGGAGCAGTAATGGACGTCAGGGGCAACTTCGGTTGAGCAGTGTCGGCACAGGATGCGATCGCAGGTTTTGCCATCGCCAACCGGGTAATCGCACAAGTTCGCCGAGACATCGCCGCATCCAGAGCAGTGCGGTCCCAGGTCGCCGTAGATATGGCCCCTTGGGTTGCGGTTTTCGTCGTACAGCGTGTAACAGCTCATCGCGGCCCCCTGTAGCTCAGGTAGGCCATGTAGGCGAGGGCGATCATGGCATCAGCTCCTTGGGTACCTGGACGGTATCGCCGAGCTTGGCCTGAGCTATGGCCCGGCAAGCGGCAGTTAGCGCGTTAGGGCCGCCGCCGCTTGGAAGCTCTTGCTGACCACTCGGCTTGCACACATACGCGCACCAGTACTGCCCGGTCGGGCTCTGGCTGAAGCCGCTGCCGTTGAAGCTGGTTTGCACGTGGTGCTTGTCGATCAACGGTCCACCCACCGCCCAGTCTTCCCACGGGTTGAAGCGCTTGGCTTGCTCGGTCACGGTGTAGCGGTGGCGGGCAAACACCCGCCAGGAGCTGTTGTAGTGCGGCGGCTCAAGTTCCAACTCCAGGCCCTCGGCCATGCCGACCGCCCACCCCAGCGCCTCGCCGGCCAGGTCTGTTGTCTCCACTTCGATCAGGTCGGTCATGGTGCCACCTGCTTGGTCTTGGCCGCTCTGGCGCGCTCGATGTTGCCGAACTTGCTCTTGCGCTGGATTTCTTTGAAGTTGCGGCACCCGGACATGAACAGGGTGGACGTCAGGTCTTTACGACTCCGGCCAACCTCCATTATCCCTTTCACGCCGTGACGGCAGAGCACGTAGGCATTTTTATATTCGCCGCTGCGAAGCATGGTTGTGTAAAACGCTAGGCGCATTGCCAAGCGCCAACTGTCGCTGTCATCGGACGGGCGCATGCGGCGGGTGTAAAGCTGACTTTTTCGATACTTGCTCACAGCTGATACCTCTCATCAATCCAGCGCCCAGGCGCCAGTGCGGGTGTAGGTTCGGGTTGAGTTTCGTGCGGGGAGAGCTGGCGCTGGCTGCCTGCATCGCACGACCAGTCGGTGCCCGGCCCGCAGCTCGGCGCCCTGAGCTGGCTGTCGGGGATGCAGCTGATGCCGACCCCGTTGAGCAGGTAGCAGGTGACGCCGCGCTGGCTGTCGTGCTGCACGTCGATGACGTTCTCGGTTGCGCTGGCGCCGGTGGCCAGCAGCAGGAGACAGAGGGCGAGGCGGGTCATGGCTGCACCTGTTGAATGTTGGATTCAACCCAGTCGCGCATCCGCTGCCATCGGCTTTCGGGCGTATCTCGAATCAACTCCCACCGACCCGCATCGTCTTGCACGAACTTGCCTGGGCTCTCGTCGTTTTCGTAGACGATTTCGGCAGCCAGTGCCTCTGCGATCCCGAAGGCCTGTGCCACGCTCTTGCGGTCATGAGCATCAATCGTGCTCATATCGAGGCCGCGCTGGGCGCCGAGGGCACCCAGGGTGCAGAACTGGCCGTCGGCCTCCAGTGTGTCGGTGACTAGGCGCTTGTCGGGCATGGCCTCAAGGGCATCTCGAAGCTCGAGTAGGAAGGACTGACCGCGCTTGCCCCTGATTGCCGATGCAACTGCGCCTCGCCAGCAGATGAGGCTCCAGTTATCGCAGTCGTCGCTGTATCCGCTGCGGCTCATGGCTTCACCTTGTGGCGTACCCACACGCAGATAGGTCCGTCCACGGTGTCATGGATGGAAAAGACGAACCAGCCATCACCCGTCGGTTGCGAAGGATTCCAGCTGGTGCAATCTGCGGTTCCGTCGTGGTACCAGGCAGCCTGCAGGGTTTCGGGTGGGTCGTACTCAAACTCAACCTCCTTTACGTCCAGGCCGCGATCAAGGAACCAAGCATAGGGAATCAACTCCTCTTCCGTAGATTGCCACGCTGGGTGAGTCCAGAAGCCGTGCTCATCACGCTCAACGGCTACAGGCTGAATAAGTTGCTTTTCTTCAGGCATGACTTCGTCCTTGGCCGCTCCTGCGACCGGTTTGTGCTTAAATGGGCGATTGTTGAAATGGATTTTCTAGCGAGGGATAACGCTTATGTTTGCTGTCGGAATTGCGCTTCTTGCTGTTGGACTGGGCACTTCGAATCCTGGCCTCTGGTTACCGGGTGCCGCGCTCATGGCTGCCGGCGTTGTGAAACGAGTGCGCAGCTGATTCCTTGGCCGCCATATCGCGGCAGTGAATAGAGGGGGGAGGGGTTACAGCGGGATGGAGTACAAATGTGCTTCAGTGTTAAGAGCTGGCACCCGGTCGAGCGCAAGCGTTGTCGGCCATTGCCCGGCATTAGCTTGCCAATCAGTGAGAGGCTGCCGTACCTCGTCGAGTAGGGTGTCCATCTTCGTCACGAAATCGCGCAGCTCGGCCTCGACCACCTTCGGCATTTCCTTTAGTCGGCGCAGGTAGTCGCGGCCCGGCTTCTCGACAGCGGTCTTTGACTTGCTGACCTTGGCGGCCAGGCTGGCGATCCGCTCGCGACCCTTGCGGGTGGTCAGATCGGGAACTTCGCCCTCGATTTCGCCCTTCACCAGGTCAATGAATTGCTGCAGGCCGCCGGCCACGTAGATGGCCGGGGCGTTCGCCTCGCTGATCTCTTCGATCGCGATCAGTTTCTGTTCTGCGGACATTAGAAAACCTCGCGCCAGGCCGGCGCTGTCAGTTGAAAGGGGAATGCCAGGTCACCCAGGCACGGAGGTACGCTCCAGGCCCTGGCTGCGGTGGATGGTTGCGCGCTCTCGCCGCTTCCGCTCCCGAAGGGGTACGGTTTTCTCGAAGGGCCGCCGTGTTCGGCTACGTGATTCAGGAAGTGATGCTGCCGGCCAGTGCGCTGGCGAGCATGAAGGCCGTGCAGGCGAATAGGGCAGAGAAGGAGCCGCGCCAGATGACCAGGCGGCGGGCGCGCTGGTAGCGAGTCACGGGCAAGGCCTCGGACGGGCGATTGGCCGGCGCTTCAGCCAGTCGGCCTTGATCGGGTATGGCAGGTCTGCCACGCGCATGCCCACCGGGAAACGTAAAGTGCCGCGCACTTGAGCGGCCTGCACGTCCTCGATCTGCTCGTCGATCAGCGATTTAACGATCGGCGTAGTCATGCAGCCTCCTTGCGCCTTACGGCAATACGCCGGATGCGCTCGCAGCAGTGTTTGAACTCCTCGGCATCGATGGCCAGGAGAGAGAAGTAGGCGACCACCAGGGTTTCTGCCTTGGCGTCCTCCACCGGGCCAGAGCCCGGCAGAAGCATCGTTTCGATGGCGGCCTCGATGGCGCTGACAGCCAAGCTGTGAGGGCTCATTCCGCCTCCTCGGCCTGGGCCAGAACTCCTTCTTTGGCGAAGGGGGTAAGGAGCTGGCGGGCGATCTCTTCCAGCGCAGACTCAGGGTTGGCTACGCTCATGATCTCGTTAGCTGCCGCCGCTGCGTCGCTGGTGACCTTGCAGCGCGCCGCCAGAACCAGGCGGCCCAGCACCGAGTTGCTGATCCCGCTCAGACCCAGCTGACCCATTACGAACTCATCCACCGCCTGGGCGAAGCGCTCACAGGTTACGCCCTGCTTCGGTCGCATTCGGCGCTGAAACACGACGTCGCGGTGCGCCATCAGCTCAGCGATGCCGTCGTCGATCCAGCGTTCCTCAGGCGAGCTTTTGGTGACGTCGAATACAAATAGCTGGTCAAGTGCAATGCAATCGTTTGAATTCGGAGTAATTTTTTCGCTTTCCTTGAAGCCTCTAGCATTTTAGGTTGCCCACGAGCCAGCGCCACTGACGCGACGCTCTGGGCCACCTTCGACGCCGGTAAACGTGATTTCAGGAGGTTTACCCGTGCGCTGCCACGCGAATTGGTAATGCAGCCACTGATGAGCACCTTCCGACGTCATCTTGCCCTAGTTAAGCACTCGCCTATGAGGCACCTATAAATACGAATGTATTCATATAGTTATCGATGTCAAAAGAACTGTGTCGAAAATAAAATTCAATGCCTCACTTGACAGAATCGCTACTAAGGATTAGTCCTTATAACTGGCAATATAGTACGGAGGCTCGATCATAGAGGCAAGGATGGCACTCATTCTCCTCAGGATTGACCTGTTGAATTACAAGAGGCTTCAATCTTGCCTATCTCTGAAGCAGTCCATCCTCTATATATCTTTAGGCTCTTGGCAGCGCTAAGGCATACGTCGCTCTCTCGCTAGGGTGCGATCGCGAGAGGTCTATTTTATTGGAGGTCGGTACTTTTTTACACGAGTAAGTCATCTATCTTGCACAAGGATACAGTGCTATGCATATAGTTTTTGTTCACACACCAATGGCGACAGTAAGCATTCCAGAGAGAGAGGTGTTCTGGAGGAATTTTGATATTCGCTATCATGCTACCCATCCGGGTTTACGCCAAATGAAAAACGTCCTCTGGGAATTACCTCATTGGATGACTTGGTTGGCTGGTGTATTAGTAGATGCAGGTTTTACGTCGCTGGAAGCCATGGACCTATATGCTTCAGAATGCACCATGACTGGGAATAGATAGCGATAAAATTGAACAAGCAATAAAGAAGTGTCGAGGGGATGTATATTTGCTCTCCCCAATGACTCCAAACCTTCCTTTTGCGTATGAAATAGCAGATGCAATAAAAAGGGTTTCACCAGGGAGTAAAGTTATATTTGGTGGTGTAGTTGCTACTCCAATGCATAAAGAAATTGCAGCGTAGGTGGATTTCCAGCAAGATATGAAGGTAGTGAACTAGGCTTTGACAATTATGTTGATTTCATTAAGTGCAGCCTTGCTGGCACTATTCTAGAAGATGTAAACTTACGTTGCGAACCTGGGTGGGCTGTATCTGCAAGCTCTGTTGCAGTTGTATCTAAAGTTATAGCCGTGAAAAATAATGTGGGGTTGATTCACTTAAATGATGGTATTTATGGGGGGCTCTCTGAGGTTAATTTCCTTGACTGCAAGTTTCCTGTTTCAGTATTTGACCGAGCAGGAAGATCTATTATCGCCACCTATAGAGATTGGCGACTCACTGGGCCAACCTGTGACAGCTCTGATATGATTAAGCGAAAATATCGTCTTCCGGAAACTATTAAGCCTGGAGATTATGTTGTTTTTTGGTATGCTTGGAACATATTCTCCTTTTATTACTACGCAATTTAATGGGTTCGGAGTTGAGGGCTGGGTTCTTGTAGATAATATAGAATTATAAGTCATGATATACAAATAAAGGCACGAGGAACCAAGCTTGAGTTCCCCCCGCATCTTTTGGTTCTGCTATCGATTACCTCTGTTCAAGTTGGGACGGCTATCGCTATTCTCATGTTTCATGCCATTCCAGCTGGTGGGGCTGCCTTTTTTAATGCTTTCTTCTCAACATTGATGCTCGGTGTTTTTTCTCTAAAGTACAGTCTGCCGAAGACATTCAACGCATGGTCTGCCGCGTTTGGTTTCGGACTGATAATATCAGGTATGTTTCTGACGTTCTTCTATGCTGTAGAACGTATACCTATGGCAATTGCTTCTACTATAGAATTTATGGGGCCATTGACTTTATCTGTCATAATGTCACGAAGGCCAATTCATTTTATTTTCATCGGAATGGCAATTGTGGGTATCGCTTTAGCGTCGCCTGGTTTTGAGTCGTCCTTGGATAAATTTGGTCTGCTTTTTGCGTTCTTGTCTGCAGTGTTTTGGGCAGCATTCATTCTACTCTCACCAGTTATATCCCGCTTATTCGAGGGCGAGTCTGGTCTAATGGCTGGAATGGCCTTTGCAACTCTGCTAACGCTACCATTCCTGCTTAGTCAAGCCGACAGTGTAATAATATCGCCATCAGTGATCTTTGCAGAGTTTTTGATGGCCGCATTCTCAACTGTCTTGCCACTTTCTTTAGAGTGTTTCGCACTTAGGAGTATGAGTGCTCGGACTTTCGGAGTGCTCGTTTCACTTGAGCCTGTCGCAGCAACTTTAATCGCGTTCCTGGTTTTGTCTCAGCCCTTGGAATCAGTAATGCTCATCTCAATACTTGCTGTGACTACTGCAGCGATTGGGATTAGCTTAACCGAAAAAACTCAATGATTATTATGGATACAGGAATTTTTAACTACATATGCTTGGGTGTTAGGGATCTGGACAAGGCCACGAAATTTTATGACGCTGTGCTCGCCACCCTGGGGCTTCGCCGATGCATTACAGAGGATTCAGAGAGCTGGGATGGCTGGGCTGGATGGGGATTTTATACCCCTGATGGTTATGAACATGCCCTTTGGATATGCCGCCCATATAACCGTAAGCCAGCGACGGCAGGTAACGGTACTATGATTGCCCTCAAGGCTCCCACATGGGAGGCAGTGCGTGAATTTCATTCGACCGCACTTGAGTTTGGTGGGTTTTGTGAGGGGGGGGCTGGTCTTCGACCATATTATCAGCATGACTTTTACGCTGCTTATATCCGAGACGTTGATGGAAATAAAATAGCCGCTGTATGTAGAGGTCAATGTGCTGAGGTTGAACATAAATGATGCATGCTTGGAGGTAACTAACAATTTTCTGATTCCTGCTCTGCACCACACTAGATGTGTTATGAGTGCTCCAAACGAATATTACAAAATACATCCTGACAGATCATGCGCAACCTGTAAGCAACAGGGTTTTCGCAATATATCCTTACGCTGCAAAGGTCAAGCCATATCGTGATAGATTCTAGTTGGATAGATAGCTCAATTAATGCCTCCTCAGACAATCCATTTTTCTCGTTATGTACACCCCATACCGCTAGACAATTAAGTGTGCGATCCGCGCGCAGGTCAATCCGCCCTACTAGGTGGCCGAGATACAAAAAAGGCATGACATAATATCCATATATTCTCTTGGTTGCTGGTACGTAAAACTCTAGTCGATAGCGAAAGTTAAACAAGCGCTCTGTGCGTTCTCTGTTCCAAATTAGAGAATCAAATGGTGATAGTAGTGAGCTAGCTTTATCAGTCTTGGCATGCGAACATCCGGTTCTTATCCATGCTGGCTTTGCCCCCCCCCCTCAACATGGACTTTAGTTAGCAGGCCTTCTTCAACAAGTTCTGATAGCCGTAAACGTACATCCTGTAGGTCTAGGCGAAAATAATCGCGAAGATCTGATTCGGTTGCAATGCCTAGCGCCTGAGCCGCGGATGCCAATAGATATCGATGGGCTTCTGGCTCTGAGACCTCAGGTATGTTCAATATGCCCGCTGAGATAACCCGCTCCGGAAGGTCGTATAGTCTTTCAAATCCACGGCGGCGTGCTACTGTCAGTTCGCCTGTTGCGAATAACCATTCAAGTGCGAGCTTCTCCAAGCTCCAGTCCCACCATTTACCAGCTGGAGTCCCTCGACGAGTTAGATCACTTGTTCCGGTAGGACCGCGCGCGCTCACTAGACTCCATATCTGTCGAATGAATCCTCTGTTATTCATCCCAAAATCAATCAGTTCTCGAGGAATTCCACGCCCTTTCGATGCCCGCTGCATTCGCCAACGAAAAAATGGATACAACTCAAGAGGCATTAGCGACGCTTCATGTCCCCAATATTCGAACAAACCTCTTTCGGGGGCATCCCCCCAAGCTAATAAATCTAGGCTTTCTCGATTGTAGTGTCCTATACGCGAGTATAAAGGAAGATAGTGTGAACGAATCAGAGCATTAACAGAATCTAGCTGCAAGGCGCCCAGTCTCTGCGTTAATGTCCTTATCGCGCTGATATTTGATTTCTGAATCTGAGATCCAAAACATTGGGCTGTTAATGCATGGCGCCTAGCATCGTCTAATGAAATAGAAATCTCGTTTGTCATAGCAGCCTTCCCGTTTCTAAGTGTTTTTAATTGTTTCTTATATAAATTCTGCAGACACACATTACTCTGTGTGATCGAGCTCGCTCCGGGTCGGACATGCAATTTAAAGTTACAGCTCGATCACGCCTCCTGAAGCGGGCGCTAACCAGTCGACGATCACGAAGTGTCCTTTACCTGTGGCAGCGTCGCAGTCCATGAGTACACAGTCGTCATTCCACTGTTGGAGAGCCTAGCCCAATCGTCGCCCCTTGAACGCAGAGATTTTGTAGAGTCTTCCGCCATCTACGGAAAGGATTTCTGTGATGGCAAAGCGTTACGAACTCTCGGACGAGGCGTGGGATGTGGTCTCCGATCTCATCATCGAAACCCATGGCCGAGGGCGCCCGCGCCTGAGCGATCGGCTGATGCTCGATCGCGTGCTCTGGGTGCTCTGCTCTGGTGCTGCATGGTGATATGCCGGAACGCTTCGGCCCGTGGTCAAAGGTGTATCAACGGTTTCGAGACAAACCTGTATGATCGACTCCACTGCTCTGCGCGCAACCCGAGCCTCCTCTGGCGCCGGGAAAAAGGGGCCTGACAAACCTGCCGATCATGCTTTAGGTCGCAGCCGTGACGGCTTGACCACCAAGATCCATATGCTTTGCGACGCCAACGACGGCACTCCTTTGCGTTTTCTCCTGTCTGGCGGTCATTCGACCTAAAGTTGCTGTGGTGGAGACTGGCTATCGAGCCTTCAGCTACCAGGCGGGCTGGCCGCGGCTAGAATTGGTTGAATAACCGTTCGCAATGGGCCGATTTCTGCTGGTCAAGACGTTCCCGTGCGCTGGTCACATCCGATGCAAATGGCTGGTCAAGTCGAATGCAAACAGGTGGTCAAGTGGGATGCAAACGCTTGGTCAAGTCAGGTGCAATTTCCCAATAAGACCGGAGCACGTCTGGGTTGCCGACATTACTTACCTGCCCGCACGTAACGGCCCGCTGTACCTGAGCCTGGTAACGGACGCGTACTCCAGGAAAATTGTTGGCCACCACGTCCATGAAAGCCTGCATGCCTAGTCAGTAGCGCAAGCCTTCAAGCAAGCACTACGCAAGCGACGTCGTCGCCAGCCATTAGTCCACCATTTGGATCGAGGCATCCAATATTGCTCGGAGCTATACCAGTCACTTCATCAGCGGCATTGGGTTCAGTGCTCGATGACAGATGGATATGACTGCTATCAGAACGCACTGGCCGAGCGAATCAACGGAATCCTCAAGACGGAGCTGCTGTTGAGCAGTCCTGAAGACCTGGAGCAAGCAAGGCAGATGGTCGATGAGGCGGTGCAGATCTACAACGCAGAGCGGCCTCACATGGCTCTGAAAAACAAAATGCCCGATACGGTGCATCGGGCGTTTTGAGGCCTATCGGCCTACCTGAACAGGTGTAAACCTATTTCAGGACTAGACACGGAACAATGTATCCCTGAACAGCGATCTGGTAAGCCGGGGATCTGAGTCCACATCCGTTAGATATCAGCGTATTGCTAAATTAAAATGTGCGGTCAAGTTGACGGCCTGCGCTGTGTCCCCAACCGACCCCGGACAACGTTTTAATGATTAAGTCGTGGGCGGTGGTGCACCGCAAGCGGGACATGACTCCAGGTATTGAGGAGTTGAAAGGTATGCTACGCGGGCGATGGGTTAACGATTCGGTGTAGGTAAGAATGCGGGCAACGACTTAATCGATATCCCTACAGCGGACTCTGCACCCAGCTTTTCCGGCTAGGTCGTAATGTCGGATCGCCTTCGAGACCGGTAGTTGATGTTGGTCTCGAAGACATTCGTGGAGGACTTGATCAGTCAGCGCATCATTCCCAGCTCGGCGTCATCCATAAGCGCTTTCGCCATGGCGCAGAGATAGTGCGAAGCCCATATCAGCTGCGGTTTGTCTTCCATCAAACCGTCTAAGGTCATATCCCGTGCATAACCCATCAGTTCCGATGCCTGCTCACGGGCGCTCTGACACGGGATGCCAGCTTCGATGCGGAAGAGGGGATGGGTCTGATTCGTACCTTGGTAAAAGGTAGTTTTGCCAACGGTGAATCTGGTTTCTTCTGTAGACATTGTTCAATCTCCCCGAAATCTCAAGTAACTGGGCTGGCCTTATTGCCAACAAACGACACAGCTGTTCACAAGCGCCAAGGCCTGTGACATAGGTCAGTTAACTGTCGGGACTTGGCTTGCCACTGATGGATCATGCCGAGGCGGCACAATCAGTTAGGCCTCAGTGCGAAGTGCTGGGCTCGGTGGGCACCTGCAGCTGAGCCAACGCGGACTCAAGCAAAGCGCGCAGCGTCTCCAATTCATGCATCGAGGTCATCATCAGAATCGAGACTGGCGACTTGGGCTGCAGCAGTATTGCTTGATGCACAACGGTCGCAGCGCATAGCGCGTATTCCGTCGCCTGGATCAAGGTGTCTTCAAGGCAGAGAGTTTTGAGGGGAGGATCAGGGACTATCTTCAGCATGCTCACGCTCCAACAATGGTTGAGCCGCACACCAGTTAGCCGTCAAGCAGGAAGGGTGGCAGCTGTACGTAGGTTGACGGACCGAGATTGTTGGCACTCGGCGCACACAATGTGCCCGTACGTGCAGCCGCCATAAGCGTATGCACACGAACAACAATCAGCGGCCCGTCAAGGTCGGTCGCTGAATTGGCAGCGACGGATCGAGACTATGTCCCGCGATTTGCGTGTGCAACGAAAATCAGGCGCAGCGAGTATCTTTGGGAAATGCCCTACAAGTAAGTTCTTTTTTCTGATGCTTTCCCCGCATTCGCCGTCAATTTTCGCAGTGTTCACTGCTCTGCCAACCCAACAAACCTCTCGAAAAGCAAACCGCCCACCCATCCCTGTATCCAGTCATGTCCCGATGATGGCAAACGGTCACCATGGACTTCCGCCCTCGAATCCCCCGAAACTGCTCTCCATCGCACCCAGACCAAGGCAGGTCATGACCAACCTCAAGCGCGCCACCTCCCTCCTGCTGTTGCTGGCCACAGCCTCACTCACCGCGTGCCTCCCTTGGAAACGCGAACGCGCCGCCTACGCGGACCTTTGCGAATCCGAGTTCCAGTTCAAAGTGCCAGGCCCGCAGGGCGAAACCACCCTCTACCTGGAAACCTACCTCTACGACCACGCGGCACAGTGGGGTGAAAAGCGCTACGAGCAAGGCCTGCACGTGCAGTACCCAGGCGAGGAATACCCACGCCCAGAATTCTTCGTGCAGATGATCGCCTATAACAAGGACCGCCAGCGTCCGTCCACCGACTCAAAACGTGGTGAACCGCCGATTCCTGTGCTGTACGACAGCCGCCAGGCCTACATCATTTTCGAAGACGGCTCGCGCCTGAATGCGCGGCCCGAGGTGTACGTGGGCCGCAACGATATCTACGACTATCCCTCAGTGAATGAGCGGGCTGCCAGGCCGTCCCCGTACGACATCAACAGCGATGAAGTGCACCGGATGATTCCCAAGCTCACCAACAACAAGCGCTACGGCTCGGCGTATGTGATCTTCCAGACGGACAAGCTGAACGCTGATTCCAAGTGGACCATTCACCTGGGCAGCTTTCAGGTGCAGGGGCGCACAGTGGCGATTCCGCCACTGCAGTTGTGTTATCACCCGGCGAAGAAATGGATCGGCATCGAGCCGCTGATGAAGCCGTGAAGCTGCAGCAAGGTTGGCTTGGTGGTGTTTGGCGGGGGTGGGAGCGAAAGGGAATTTTTGTCAGAAATGCTGATTTTTTCTTGAGTCTGGGATTGCTGAACGGCGTTGGAGAGCTGGCGACCGCTTTGCGGTCCGGTCGCCACGCAAGGTCGGATAGGCACGCCACCTGAACGATGTGATTTGGCCGCGATCGAAACTCCAGGGCCTGGTCTGGCTTCATCGCTCGCAAGCAAGCGCATGCTGCACAGGCCACGAGCTCTCCAGCCGCAGCTCGTAAGTGTTGGCCGAATGGATAGGTGTTGTGTCAGTTCTGCCACCCTGATTTCCCGTCGATTTCCATATACTTTCACTGTTGTTTTCAAGATATTTCAGCCAAATTGGCGCCAAGCGTGAAGGTGTTCCGTGACTGCAAATCCGACCGATGTGAAGCTTGGCGAGTTACTGCTGGCTGATGTTCTCAACGCTCCAGGCGTGTGGGTAGAGCCGCCTAATGTCCGCAGGGGAGGTGAGAGCGGTGTGTTGCGGGTGGAGCTGGGTGGGCTGACGTTCTATAAAAAGCAGCAGGTCGGGCATGTCTATCGAAGCCTGCGTCACCCTTTCGGCCACCCAACCGTTGCACGCGAGGCAAAGGCTGTGTGTGCCGCCGCAGCGCTGGGGGTGGGTACGCCCGAGCTTGTGTACAGCCATATTCATAAACACCAGGGAGAGTGGCAGGCCGTGATGGTCACGGCGGCGCTGGAGGGCTATGTGTCGCTCGAAGACTTCCGTGCCCGGCAGCTGGAAAAAACGCTAGGGCAACATCGCTATCTCGAAATTCTTGAAGCCTATGGCCGAGCACTTGGCAAGCTGAATCTTGGAAAGTGGCAGCACGGTTGCCTGTATCTGAAACATGTCTTCGTCGATTTCAGGGCGCCAGGCGTGGCTGTCGCCTTGCTAGACCTGGAAAAGGCCAGAAAGCGCTTCAGCGCCAAACAGGCCGCCCGCCATGACTTGCGGCAGGTCAAGCGTCGGTCAGGCTGGGATGGCGAAGAGTGGGGGGCGTTCTGCCGGGGCTACAGGCATTCGTTCGGCAAAAAAGCCGATGTATTGCTGTGACGGCCCGTTGTGCTCCATGACCTGCCCACCCATCCAGCATGGATGGAAAGCCAGTAGCGACTTCCCTGGTTGCATAGTACGGTCCGCCTTCAACAACCCCCCCCGGTGCGTTGTCGCCAATCCCACGGACCGGGACTCTCATGACCTGGGAGGTCGAATGGAAGTCGCTCGAAAGATCAGCCAACAAGCATTGGATAACGCGCTGGTAGCCTTCGCCCGTTACAAAATCGGAGAGATCAAAATCTTCGACCTGGAACAGGCAATGAGCTTCGAAGCGGGCGAAGCCCTATCCGAAAGCGGTCTGGTCCAGTTCACAATCGCCAAGATGGCGTCTGGCCGGTATCGCATCAGCGATGAAGGGGAGAACGCCATCACACAGGCTGGTCGGGATCGCCTCGAGGCCATCCGCGGCAGATCCTGATCTATCCAGCGTCGAGACGGCCGCAGTGCTGCACTACGGCCGTTCGCCTGGCGCACCGCTCACTCCTGCGCAAGGCTGGTTTGAGCCGGTGACTGGGGCATTTGTGGGCTTATGCTTGGCACAACCATATTGCCGAGTTTGTATTGCTGGTAACTGGTGTAGGGCAGCATAACGGTGTCCGCAATGCCCGACATCGCCATATCGACCAGAATCTGGTACGGATCTGAATGGGCCCCAGTTCTCTCAGGGCCGGTCAAATTGCAAAATTGGTAGGCTACACCGCTATACATCCGTGGAATGGCTGGGCAATAGGAGTTCCACTCAGCCAGATCGCCCACTGCCTTCGACTCATTCGATACCGTACGCACGGTTCCACATCCGCTTATCACCGCTGCGATGATGATCCCGATCCATGGCCTCATGATGCTGTCTCCTCTGCAATGGACAGCCATTGTGCATCAGCCCTATTCGTCGATTGCACGTACAAGGTTAGTGATCATACCTCGTTCGGTTCTGACGCTTCTGGATCACCTCGGGGGCACGCCATGCCAGTAAGGCCGGGACTTCTATTTCTTGCAGGCAAAAGAAAGCCCGCTGCTAGTCGGGCTAGAGGTGTTTCACATGGGGATGGCTTGATTGTCCCTCTGCAGGCGTGAAAATGAGGTGAAAATAACGTGCTCAGCCTGTGATTTGTGCCGTTCAGGGTGAACGAGTCGTCACCGAAGTGAGTCTTCAGGAAGCAAGTCTCTATTGGCTGCAACGATACGGACATGGACCTACTGACGAGCTGAGTGTGTGTATGCGGGACAAGAAGGCGCGCGGAGCCAAGATCAAAGACAGGGCAACGGTCCTCTGCCTGCGCAGCGGCAGGATCTTGCTGGTACGGAAAAAAAGCGGGAAGTGGAACTTCCCCGGCGGCGTTATCGAACCGGGCGAGTCGCCTGTTGCAGCGGCTGCGCGGGAGCTGCAAGAGGAAACGTCCATTGAAGGCCACGGTCTCTTTCACCTGTGCACCCTTCAGCTGGGGTCAACCATTCACCATGTGTTCACCACGCACGTCGATGATCAGGAAAAACCCGTGGCTCGCAATGAGATCGTGGCTTGCAAGTGGGTCCTCAGAGACAAGCTGAGTCCAGCCATTCTCAATGCTACGGCCGCTGAGCTGCTATCAAGCCAATTGCCTGCGTTGACCGCTTAGTCGCTTCAGCGCAGCGGCATCGCGCACGGTCTCATCTTTCTCATATCTTGTTCATCATTGGCCCTTGCAGGTTGCCAGGGCTGAGCGTGCACGCAGCGCACCCAGGCCAATTGACGGCAAATGCGGCCCATAAATAATTGCAGCACATACGCACGCTCGGCGGTCGATCCAGTTGTATCGGTTTAATCCCAAAGTAGGGTAAGCCGCACGGCTTGGGGTACAGCCAATTTCGATCGCTGGAGGCGCTATGCGGATGAGGGGTAACGTGTATTGGGCGTGGGTCGACCCTGCGCTGAACCATCGCAGCCATGAAGAAACCCTGGCAGACGGCAGCCGGATCGATGTACAGGTCAGGCTTTCGCGCAGCGGGATCACGCAGATGTTCCTGGGGGTGTATGCCCGTTCCGGGATGGCATTGCACGAAGAGGCCTACGACTGTTGGCCGAAGCGCTCATTGGTTCGTGCCTTGGCCTGGGGCAGCATGCGCGCGCGGCAGATAGCCGAAACAGGAGTGTCTGCCGTGCCCCCCAAGGCCGCCCTGCAATAAGCACCCGGCGGCCTTCTGCCTTAGCTGGTCGGGTCCTGCCCCAATACTTTGCTCAGCGCCACGCGGGCATCCTCAAGCTGTACCAGCGAGGCATGGCGTGCACCGAGTGCGTCGCCATTCTGGATGGCGGTCAAAATGGCCTTGTGCCGGGGCAGGGCGAGTTGGTCGAAGTTTGGCCGCTGGTTGGAATAGCGCACCGATTCGCGCAGGGCCATGGACAACATGTTGCACAGGTAAGCCAGCAGGTCATTGTGGGTGGCGTCGGCGATGCGTGCGTGAAAGTCCAGGTCCGGTTGCAGCCGCTCTTCATGGGTGCGCGCGGCTTCCATGCGTTGATACGCTTCGCTGATCGACTGCACATCTTCGGCCGTAGCGTTGGTGGCGGCCAGCGCGGCGGCAGCGGGCTCGATGACCCAGCGTACGCTGGACAAGGTATTGAAAAAGTCCTTCTGCGGCGTGGCCTGCATCAGCCAGTGCAGCACGTCTGGGTCAAGCATGTGCCAGTCATGGCGCGGCCGCACCAGGGTACCGACCCGGGGGCGGGCTTCGACCAGGCCTTTGGCAGTCAGCGCACGCATCGCTTCGCGGAACACGGGCCGGCTGATCGCGTAGCTTTCGCACAGGCTGGCCTCGTTGGGCAGCTTCTGCCCGGGCGCGAGTTGGCCAGAGACGATCTGCAGGCCGAGGTCCTGTACCAAAGTGGTGTGCATGCTCTTGCGCGTGGAGGGCTGGCGGTAGTTCATGGGGGGCGCGGGTGGTCCTTCAAGCGGGGGGAGCATCATAACATCAGTGAATGGGCGGCGGCCTTTTGGCGAGGCTGCAGCAGTTTGGCTTGGTTCGGCGGGAAACAGCGTGGTGGGTGGAACGGGCTTCGCCGGTGTTCGCGGCTGAGCCCGCTCCTTCATTGCGGGGTGCGGCTGGTCAGTGGGAGTGCTTGGGCACCGCTGCCCCTCGGCAGCCCACCAGGAAGTCGAAATCGCAGCCTTCATCGGCCTGCATCACATGGTCCAGGTACAGCTTGGCATACCCGCCGGTGATCAACTGCGGCGGGGCTTGCAGGTCGGCCAGCCGGCCGGCCAGTTCCTCGGCGCTGATATCCAGGTGCAGCCGGCCCTCCTTGCAGTCCAGTTCGATCCAGTCACCTTCCCGCACTGCGGCCAATGGCCCGCCTGCTGCGGCCTCGGGCGCCACATGGAGTACCACGGTGCCGTAGGCAGTGCCGCTCATGCGTGCGTCCGAAATACGCACCATGTCGGTTACGCCCTGGGCCAGCAACTTCGCCGGCAGGCCCATGTTGCCGACTTCGGCCATGCCCGGGTAGCCCTTGGGCCCGCAGTACTTCATCACCAGTACCGAATTGGCGTCTACATCCAGTTCAGGGTCGTTGATGCGGGCCTTGTAGTCTTCGAAGTTTTCGAACACCACGGCGCGCCCACGGTGCTGCATCAGCGCCGGGGTGGCGGCTGACGGTTTGAGCACCGCGCCCTTGGGCGCCAGGTTGCCACGCAAGATGCAGATACCGCCATCGGCCACCAGTGGGTTGGCCAGCGGGCGTATCACTGCTTCGTCATATAACGGCGCGGCCTGGCAGTTGGCCCACAGGCTGTTGCCGTTGGCCGTCAACGCGCCGGGGTTGGGCAGCAGGCCATGTTCGCCCAGGCGGCGGATGACCGCGGGCAAGCCACCGGCGTAATAGAACTCTTCCATCAGGAAGCGGCCCGATGGCTGCAGGTCGACCAAGGTCGGTGTCCCGCGGCCAACGCGGGTCCAGTCTTCCAGTTGCAGGTCTACGCCAATGCGCCCGGCAATCGCCTTCAGGTGGATAACGGCGTTGGTCGAGCCGCCGATGGCGGCGTTGACGCGAATCGCGTTCTCGAAGGCTTCGCGGGTGAGGATTTTCGACAGGCGCAGGTCTTCGCGAACCATATCGACAATGCGCATGCCGGAAAGTTGGGCAAGGACATAGCGGCGGGCATCCACTGCCGGGATGGCGGCATTGTGGGGCAGAGAGGTGCCCAGCGCCTCGGCCATGCAGGCCATGGTCGAGGCGGTGCCCATGGTGTTGCAGGTGCCCGCCGAGCGCGACATGCCAGCTTCGGCGGAAAGGAACTCGTTGAGGTCGATCTGGCCGGCCTTGTAGGCCTCGTGCATCTGCCAGACGATGGTGCCGGCGCCAATGTCCTTGCCCTTGTGCTTGCCGTTGAGCATCGGCCCGCCGGTCACCACGATCGCCGGCACGTCGCAGCTGGCAGCGCCCATCAGCAGCGCCGGGGTGGTCTTGTCGCAGCCTGTCAGCAGCACCACGGCGTCCACCGGGTTGCCGCGGATCGCTTCCTCCACATCCATGCTCGCCAGGTTGCGGGTGAGCATGGCGGTGGGGCGCAGGTTGGACTCGCCGCTGGAAAACACCGGGAACTCCACCGGGAAGCCGCCAGCCTCCAGCACGCCCTTTTTCACATGCTCGGCAATTTTGCGGAAATGCGCGTTACACGGCGTCAACTCCGACCAGGTGTTGCAGATGCCGATGATCGGCTTGCCCTGGAATTCATGGTCCGGAATGCCCTGGTTCTTCATCCAGCTGCGGTACATGAAGCCGTTCTTGTCGGCGGTTCCGAACCATTGGGCAGAGCGCAGGGGGCGTTTGGCGTCAGACATATCGGGAGACCTTATTAGTATTACTATTTGTCGTTTATTGCCTTACTGTACTGCGTGAAATCGCGCATGTGAAGGCTTGTCGCTGCAAATAGTATTACTATATGATCCTGTCGCCAGGTTAGCGGTCTGCCAAAAAGCCCCGGCCGGGTGCTGTGCTCATTACAAGAACAATTGGAGACATCGCCATGATTCAGGAGCAGCGGCTTGTCCGCCTGATCACACTGAAACTCATCCCTTTTCTGGTTCTGCTTTACCTGGTGGCCTACGTCGATCGTTCGGCGGTGGGCTTTGCCAAGCTGCACATGGGCGCCGACATCGGCCTGGGTGACGCGGCCTATGGCCTGGGTGCCGGGCTGTTCTTCATCGGCTATTTTCTGTTCGAAGTGCCGAGCAACCTGCTGCTCGACCGCTTTGGCGCGCGGCGCTGGTTCTCCCGCATCCTGGTGACGTGGGGTGCAATCACCATCGGCATGGCCTTCGTGACCGGGCCCAATGGCTTCTACGTGATGCGCTTCTTGCTCGGCGCCGCCGAGGCGGGTTTCTTTCCGGGGGTGCTGTACTACATAACCCAGTGGTACCCGGTGCGGCATCGCGGCAAGATCCTGGGCTTTTTCATCCTCTCGCAGCCCCTGGCCATGCTGATCACCGGGCCGCTTTCCGGCGCGCTGCTGGGGCTGGAGGGCAGCTACGGCCTGCATGGCTGGCAGTGGCTGTTCATCTGCATCGGCACCCCGGCGGTGCTGCTCGCCTGGCCTACCTTGCGCCTGCTGCCGGACGGGCCTGCCCAGGTGCGCTGGCTCAGCGAGGCACAACGCAGTTGGCTGCAGGAGCAACTGGCCAACGACCTGCGTGATTTTGGCCAGACCCGCCATGGCAACCCGCTGCATGCGCTCAAGGACGGCCGCGTGCTGTTGCTGGCGCTGTTCTATCTGCCGGTCACCTTGAGCATCTACGGCCTCGGCTTGTGGCTGCCAACGCTGATCCACCAGTTTGGCGGCAGCGATCTGGTCACGGGTTTCGTTTCGGCGGTGCCGTACCTGTTCGGCATCATCGGCCTGTTGATCATGCCCCGCAGCTCTGACCGCCTAAACGACCGCTACGGGCACCTGGGCCTGCTGTGTGCGCTGGGCGCCATAGGCCTGTTCCTCAGTGCCTGGCTGACGGTGCCGGTGCTGCAGTTGGCCGCGCTGTGCGTGGTGGCGTTTGCCCTGTTTTCCTGCACGGCCATCTTCTGGACGCTGCCTGGGCGGTTCTTTTCAGGTGCCAGCGCAGCCGCAGGCATCGCCCTGATCAACTCGATCGGCAACCTTGGCGGCTACCTGGGGCCGTTCGGTATCGGCGCGCTCAAGGAACACACCGGGCAGTTGTCTTCGGGGCTGTATTTCCTTGCCCTGGTGATGCTGTTCGGCGTGCTGCTCACCGGCGTCGTCTACAACCGCCTGGAGCGTCGCCAACGCCTGGCTTCCGCGCGGGCCGCCGAAGGCGCCCGGTGAACTTTGCAACCGACAAGCGAGTACATCAACCATGCGACTGATTCAATTCGAAAGCGCCGCCGGCGCGCGCCATGTGGGCGTGGTGGAAGGCGAGTACGCCCTTGAAGTGCGGGGCGTCAGCAGCACCCGTGAGCTGGCCTTGCAGGCCATTGCCGCCGGCCGCGATCTGGCCAGTGAAGTCCGGGCCGCTGGGCTGGGTGAGCGGCACGACTACCTGGCCTTGCTGGCCCAGGGCCGTGTGCTGCCACCTTTGGACCACCCGGACCCGGCGCACTGCCTGGTCACCGGCACCGGCCTGACCCACCTGGGCAGCGCCGCCACCCGCGACAAAATGCACCAGCAACAGGCCGAAGGTACCTTGACCGATAGCATGCGCATGTTCCAGTGGGGCCTGGCGGGCGGGCGGCCGCCAGCGGGTGAGGAGGGTGCGCAGCCGGAGTGGTTCTACAAGGGCGACGGCGCGATCGTGGTGCGCCCCGGCGCCGACCTGCCGCTGCCGGCCTTTGCCGAAGACGCCGGCGAGGAGCCTGAGCTGGTCGGGCTGTACCTGATCGGCCCGGGCAATACCCCGTACCGTCTTGGCTACGCCTTGGGCAACGAGTTTTCCGACCATGTGCTGGAGCGGCGCAACTACCTGTACCTGGCGCATTCCAAGCTGCGCGCCTGCAGTTTCGGCCCGGAGCTTCGCCTGGGAGCGTTGCCAGCGCACCTCGAAGGCACCAGCCGCATTCTGCGCGATGGCCAGGTGCTGTGGAGCAAGCCGTTCCTGTCCGGCGAGCAGAACATGTGCCACAGCTTCGAGAACCTGGAGTACCACCACTTCAAATACAGCCAGTTCCTGCGCCCTGGCGATGTGCATGTGCACTATTTCGGCACCGCCACACTGTCGTTCGCCGACGGCATCCAGGCCCGACCGGGCGATACCTTCGAAATCAGCCTCGACGCCTTTGGCCAGCCGCTGCGCAACGGCATTACCGCAGCGCCCGGGCAGGTTCGCCCGGGGCTGGTGAAAAGCCTGTGAGGGCAAGGCCTTATTTCTTGTTACAGGAGTCAACCATGTCTGCAAGCAATTTCATTGGCGGCCAGCGCAGCGCTGCTGGCAGCGTTCACCTGCAAAGCCTCGATGCGCGCACCGGCGAAGCCTTGCCGGGGGTCTTCACCCAGGCCACCCCTGGCGAGGTGGCCGCCGCTGCCGAGGCCGCCGAAGCGGCATTCGTCGAATACAACGGCATGGCACCCGAGCGTCGCGCGCAGTTTCTCGATGCCATTGCCGACCAGCTGGACGCGTTGGGCGATAGCTTCATCGCCACGGTGTGCCGCGAAACGGCGTTGCCTGCTGCGCGCATCCAGGGCGAGCGCGGCCGAACCAGCAATCAACTGCGCCTGTTCGCCAAGGTACTGCGCCGCGGCGATTACCTGGCGGCGCGCATCGACCGCGCCCAGCCACACCGGCAGCCATTGCCACGCCCGGACTTGCGCCAGTACCGCACCGGCGTAGGGCCGGTAGCCGTGTTCGGTGCCAGCAACTTCCCCCTGGCGTTCTCCACTGCCGGCGGTGACACCGCAGCAGCGCTGGCCGCTGGCTGCCCGGTGGTGGTCAAGGCGCACAGCGGCCATATGGCCACGGCCGCGCAGGTGGGCGAGGCTATCGAGCGGGCGGCGCAGGCGACCGGCATGCCTGCCCGGGTGTTCAACATGGTCTACGGTAGCGGTGTGGGTGAAGCGTTGGTGCGCCACCCGGCCATCCAGGCGGTGGGGTTTACCGGTTCGCTCAAGGGCGGGCGTGCCCTGTGTGACCTGGCGGCAGCACGCCCCCAGCCGATTCCGGTGTTCGCCGAAATGAGCAGCATCAACCCCGTGCTGGTCTTGCCCGCGGCGTTGCGCGCGCGCGGCGGGCAGGTGGCCGAGGCGCTGGCGGCTTCGGTGGTGCTGGGCTGTGGGCAGTTCTGCACCAACCCCGGGCTGGTCATTGGCATTGCCGGTGAGGCATTCACCGCCTTCACTGCAACGCTGGCTGCGCAATTGGCCGACCAGCCCGCGCAAACCATGCTCAATACCGGCACCTTGCGCAGCTATGCCAGTGGCGTGCAGCGCCTGCACCAGCACCCAGGCGTGCGCCACCTGGCCGGTGCCGAGCAGGTTGGCGACCAGGCCCGGGCGCAGCTGTTCCAGGCCGATGCGAGCCTGCTGTTGAACGGTGACGAACTGCTGCAGGAAGAAGTGTTCGGGCCTGCCACGGTGCTGGTCGAAGTCGCCGACGAAGCCGAGCTGCGCCGCGCCGTGCAAGCGTTGCACGGGCAGCTCACCGCCACCCTGATCGCCGAGCCGCAAGACCTCCAGCAGTTCGCCACGCTGCTGCCGCTGCTGCAGCGCAAGGCAGGGCGCCTGCTGCTCAACGGTTACCCCACCGGTGTCGAAGTGTGCGAAGCGATGGTGCATGGTGGACCCTACCCGGCCACCTCCGATGCCCGCGGCACCTCGGTCGGCACCTTGGCCATCGACCGCTTCCTGCGCCCGGTGTGCTACCAGGACTACCCCGATGCGCTGCTGCCCGATGCGCTGAAAAATGCCAACCCGCTGGGGCTGCAGCGCTTGGTCGACGGCCAGCACAGCCGTGAGGCATTGAGCTGACGCAGGCTTGAGCATGGCGGCAGCCCAGGCCTTGCAGGCCGCACGGCGCCGACGGGGGAGTTTGTTGCCAAATGTGTGATTTCCTTCACGCACTCGGCGTCAAGAATGCGACCCCCGCCGTCGTCGAGGGGGACTGAACCAGGGCCCGCCATGCAAACGCTGTTGAACGAGATCCTTGAACAAGTACGCCCCTTGATCGGCACGGGCAAAGTTGCCGATTACATTCCTGCGCTGGCCGACGTGCCGGCCCAGCAACTGGGCATCGCCGTCTACAGCAACGATGGCAGTCACTACTGTGCAGGCGACGCCCTGGAACCGTTCTCGGTGCAGAGCATTTCCAAGGTGTTCAGCCTGGTTCAGGCGATAGGCCATTCGGGTGAAGCGATCTGGGAGCGGCTTGGCCATGAGCCGTCCGGCCAGCCATTCAACTCGCTGGTGCAGCTGGAGTTCGAGCGCGGGCGCCCGCGCAACCCGTTCATCAACGCAGGGGCCTTGGTCATCTGCGACATCAACCAGTCGCGCTTCGCCGCGCCAACCTTGTCGATGCGCGATTTCGTCCGGCGCCTGTCCGGTAACCCGCACATCCAGATCGACACCCGCGTCGCCGATTCGGAGTATCAGTTCCGCGCGCGCAATGCGGCCATGGCTTACCTGATGCAGTCGTTTGGCAACTTCCACAACGAGGTGGAAACGGTGCTGCGCAGTTACTTCAGCTACTGCGCACTGCGCATGAATTGCCTGGACCTGGCGCGGGCATTCTGCTTTCTGGCCAACGACGGCTTTTGCAAGCACAGCGGTCAGCAAATCCTCAGCCGTCGCCAGACCCAGCAGGTGAACTCGATCATGGCCACCAGTGGCCTGTATGACGAGGCAGGCAACTTCGCCTACCGGGTAGGGCTGCCGGGCAAGAGTGGCGTGGGCGGCGGCATCGTCGCCATCGTACCGGGGCAGTTCAGCGTGTGCGTGTGGTCGCCGGAGCTGAACGTGGCGGGCAACTCGCTGGCCGGCATGGCCGCGCTGGAGTTGCTGAGCGCACGCATTGGCTGGTCGGTGTTCTGAATACCAGGCTGGCCTGGCGCGTGGTCGCTTGTCCCAGCCGGGTTCGGCCAACCTGATTGAACGTTTCAGCACCATGGGCCGTCGGTATTGCATGTCTTATGCAATGGAGGTAGCCCATGAAATACCGCGCACTCGGCAACACTGGCCTGCTGGTTTCGGAGCTGGTGGTTGGCACGGTCCCGTTCGGCGGCCGTGGCGCATTCGAAAAAACCGGTAGCGTTGATGTCGACCAGGCACGGCGCATGTTCGACATGGCCTTCGATGCCGGCGTCAATATGGTGGACACGGCCGACTTGTACTCGCACGGCCTTGCCGAAGAAATCGTTGGCCAGGCGCTGGCCCAGCGGCGCCAGTCGATCATCCTCGCGACCAAGGCGCGCAGCCCGATGGGCGACAACCCCAACGACAGCGGGGCGTCGCGTTACCACTTGATTCGCGCCTGCGAGGCCAGCCTCAAGCGCCTGGGTACCGACCATATCGACCTGTACCAGGTACACAACTGGGATGGCGTGACGCCGGTGGAGGAAACCCTGGCGGCCTTGGACCACCTGGTGCAGAGCGGGAAGATCCGCTACTTCGGCACGTCCAACTACACCGCCTGGCAAATGATGAAAACCCTCGGCAGCGCGCGCGTGAATGGCTGGCAGCAGCCGGTCTCGCAGCAAATCTACTACACCCCGGAGGCGCGCGAAGCCGAGTACGAATTGCTGCCCATGGCCATCGACCAAGGGGTTGCAACGCTGGTGTGGGGGCCCTTGGGCGAGGGGTTGCTGACCGGCAAGGTGAGGCGCGGCCAGCAGACCCCCAAGGGCACCCGCCAGGGCAATGACTGGCCAGAACCCTACGTGCATGATCGCGAGCGGGCCTATGACATCATCGAAGCCTTGATCACCATCGGCCAGCGCCATGGCTGCTCGCCGGCACGGGTATGCCTGGCCTGGCTCAAGGACCGCCCAGGCATCACCAGCGTGATCACGGCGGGGC
Source organism: Pseudomonas sp. NBRC 111127 (assembly GCF_001320345.1). NCBI lineage: Bacteria > Pseudomonadati > Pseudomonadota > Gammaproteobacteria > Pseudomonadales > Pseudomonadaceae > Pseudomonas > Pseudomonas sp. NBRC 111127. Next base: position 34,725 of record NZ_BCBD01000038.1, read on the forward strand.
GCAGCTTCGAGCAACTGCATGACAATTTGCAGGCGACCGAGCTGGTGCTCTTGCCAGAAGACCTGGAGCAGATGGAACAGGCCACGCGGATCGTGCCCCAGTATCCCTACTGGCACCGGATCGCGGCCGAAATGGACCGCATCGACCCTGCCGAGGCGCCATTCATCGCCTTGCACCGCAAAACGATGCAGCGCCAGCAACCGTGACGAGTGCCGGTAATCGTTCAGCCACCATCGAAGAGGACATGCCCATGGCCGAGCAGCAGAAAGACCAGCAAACCCAAGTGCCAGCCCATTCCACGGAAGAGGAGAAGGCCCGGTTGAAAGACAAGAACAAGGACGGCATTCCGCCGGGCGCCGAGTAATCGCAGGGCAGTGCCAACCTGGTGGTCGTTTGGCCCAATGGGCCAGGCGGCCGCTATTTACCTGAATTATTTTCTGCCCGACCGGTCAGGTATTGAGTCCTTGTTCAATCAAGAGGTTCTTATGCACGCCTACACGGTCCGCTATCAACTCAATGGCCAGCCTTGCACCCACACCTTCGAACTCGAACAGCCCGAGCTTGCCCTGCACCAGGCAGCGCTGCACCTGATGGTGCTGCACTTCGGCGACGGCGAGAACAGTTTGCTGATGCCGCCCGCTGATGCCAGCCCGCAAGAAATCCTGGCCCAGGCCAAGGTAATGGGGCTGACCCAGATCGACGTGGCGTGACGAAGGCCAACGGGTGAGCCCGCCACCCTTTGGCGTGGCAGGCTGAACGTCAGCGCCGCCGTAATGCGGCGGCCAGCCCTAGGGTCAGCACCACCGCACTGGCGATTGCCAGGCCGATGGCAGCCGCGGCGCCCCAGGCTTGCAGCAGTGCTGCCAATACCAGGTAGAACGCGATCACCCCCACCGCGCCAATCGCATTGCCCCGCACCATCGCGGCCATCCCGGGCCGGCCATTCTGTACGTAGGCAAACACGACCAGCGGCCATGCGATTACCGGTATCGGTGCCAGCATGCCGCTGGTTGCCGGGCCCAGCCAGTCGGCCAGGCTTGTGGTCAGCATCAGCAGGCTGGTCGCCGCCACCATGCGCAGCGGTATTTCCCAGTAACGGTGCTTGGGGCGGGCCAGCATGTCCGGGCTGGGCTCGCGGCCACTGGCGCGTATCAGCACCCCGATCAGAACCAGCGCTACGGCCACCGACAGGTGCAGGTTGCCCCAGTGGGTAAATGCGTAAGCCACCAGGCCGTAAGCCAGCAACGCCAGCAGCACGGCGGGTACCAGCGCTGCCCGGCGGGTGCTCCACATGAAGCAGCAGTACGTCGCCTGCACCGCCACCAGGCCGCCCAGTGCGCCAGGCACTGCAGCTACAGCAAAGGTGCTGCCCTGTTCCAGGCACAGGAAGGTCATGACCAGTGCCGAGGTAATGGGCATGCCGGACAACAGCCCGCCCAGCAGGCCGCCCCATCGGCGCGACGCCAGGGAAATGGCCCACATCAGCAAAGGGGTGACGATTAGCTTCAGGTACAACAGCGTCATTGCGCGAATGGGCCCAGGCCCAGCTCGGTGTGGGTGGCCAGGGGCTGCAGCAGCATGCAATCGTTCCTTGTGCGTGGGGGCAAGCCTGCGAGCATGCGGCGGCGCAAGGGCCGGGGTCAAGGCTGTGGCGTGCCTGCAAGGTCATGCCGCGCGGGCCGGGCCTACGGCGCGAAGCGGCTCACCACGGGATCCGCTGGCCGTCCCACCCCCAGAAGCTGCCACTGTCGGCTGGACCTGTCCGGCTTACCTGGTCGATCACGCACTGGGCGGCAAACGCCGGCTCGAACAACTTGCCCGGCGGCACATTGCTTTGGAACGGCCGCGACAGCGCTGTATCGGTGGTGCCGGGGTGCAGCGCCAATACCGTAGCCGCCGGGTTCAGGCGTTGCAGCTCGATACTTGCCGTGTGCAACAGCTGGTTCAGCGCCGCCTTGCTCGCGCGGTAGCTGTACCAGCCGCCCAGGCGGTTGTCGCCGATCGACCCCACCCGCGCCGACAACGCGGCAAAGGTGGCCGGCTGTTGGCGCAGCAGGGGTAGCAGGTGCTTGAGCAGGAGAATAGGGGCGAAGGCATTGGTCACGAAGCTGGCCTGCAACCCGGCCAGGTCCAGCTGGGCCAGGGATTTTTCCGCCTTGGCGCCTTGCTGGTGCAGAATGCCCAGCGTGCTCACCACCAGGTGCAGGTGCTTGCAGCCAGCGCTGACCGTGCAGGCCAGCGCAGCAAGGGCCGCCTCGTCGCGTGCATCGCAATCCACCAGCCTCAGGCGTTGGCCGTGTGCGGCCGTCAGCGCAAGCAATGCGCTGCTACAGCTGGCGCTGCGCGATACCGCCCACACCAGGTCGATATCGTCGCGGGCCAGCAACACCTGGCACAGTGCCAGGCCGATGCCTTGGCTGGCGCCGCCTATCAGGGCGTTGGCTTGCCCGGTCAATCCAGGGATCAGGTGCATGGGGCGCCCTCGGCACTGCGGGGTACTCCCAATGAGTACACCGGGTCATTGCAGATCATGCGCTACCGGCAGCAGCACCGCGATAGCGCGGCTCACAGGTTTTACGCCTGGTAGATCTTGGTCAACAAGCGCAGTAATTGCTCGCGCTCCTCGTCATTCAATGCCGCGGTCGCTTCCCGGTCGCTGTCGCTGGCGATCTGCTTCAACTCCTTGAGCAGTACTTCACCGGCCTTGCTGAGAAAAATCCCGTACGAGCGCTTGTCCGGTTTGCAGCGCACCCGTACGGCCAGGGCGCGTTCCTCCAGCTTGTTCAACAGCGGTACCACCTGGGGTGGCTCGATGGCCAGCGAGCGGGCCAAGTCCGCCTGCATCAGCCCTGGGTTCTGCTCGATCACCGCCAGTGCCGAAAATTGCGCCGGGCGCAGATCATGGGCAGCCAGCCGGCCGATAAAGTTCTGAAACAGCTTCAACTGGGCACGGCGAAGGGCATAACCGATCAAGTCTTCAAGCAAGATATCCGCCCCGGAAACGGCGGTGGCAGCGGTATCGGTGGTGCGGGCAGACCTTCCCATCGGGTGAATGGCTCCTGGGGCATGGGTAATAAAGTTACCTAGTTTGCCTGCCTTGGCAGGATCCGGCTAGAGGAGGGCGGGTGAAAAAGAGCGGGGGCTGAGGTGCTGCAAAGGATAATTTTCATAATAGTTAATTGACATAACTAATTTGCTCCCTTAGCTTGAAGGCATCACCCCGAACAACAAGAGTGCAGAACCATGAGCAAATACGCAGGCCGTTGGGCTACCGTGAAAGTCGAGCTGGAGTCGGGCATTGCCTGGGTCACCCTCAATCGGCCAGAAAAACGCAACGCCATGAGCCCCACCCTGAACCGGGAAATGATCGACGTGCTGGAAACCCTGGAGCAGGACGCCGAGGCTGGCGTACTGGTCCTGACCGGGGCCGGGGAGTCGTGGACGGCCGGCATGGACCTCAAGGAGTACTTCCGCGAGGTGGACGCCGGGCCGGAAATCCTTCAGGAAAAAATCCGCCGCGATGCATCGCAGTGGCAGTGGAAGCTGCTGCGCATGTACGCCAAACCGACCATTGCCATGGTCAACGGCTGGTGTTTCGGCGGCGGTTTCAGCCCGTTGGTGGCCTGCGACCTGGCCATCTGTGCCGACGAAGCCACGTTCGGCCTGTCGGAAATCAACTGGGGCATCCCGCCCGGCAACTTGGTCAGCAAGGCCATGGCCGACACCGTGGGCCACCGTCAGTCGCTGTACTACATCATGACCGGCAAGACCTTCGGTGGGGCAAAGGCGGCCGAAATGGGCCTGGTGAACGAAAGCGTGCCGTTGGCGCAACTGCGCGAAACCACCCGCGAACTGGCGCTGAACCTGCTGGAGAAAAACCCGGTGGTGCTGCGTGCCGCCAAGAACGGCTTCAAGCGTTGCCGCGAACTGACCTGGGAGCAGAACGAAGACTACCTGTACGCCAAGCTCGACCAGTCCCGCCTGCTGGACACCGAGGGGGGGCGCGAGCAGGGCATGAAGCAGTTCCTCGACGACAAGAGCATCAAGCCAGGCCTGCAGGCTTACAAGCGTTGAGTGCCAGCGGGCCGCGCCGCCCCTGGCGGCAGCCCGCGAATAGTGCCCATGAATACAACAAGAGGAATGAGCATGTTGCAGGTGCCTTTGCTGATTGGCGGGCGGTCGTGCCCCGCCAGCGATGGACGAACCTTCGAGCGACGCAACCCGGTCAGTGGTGAAGTGGTATCGCAGGTGGCCGCGGCTTCGCTGGCCGATGCCGATGCTGCCGTGGCAGCCGCCAGCGCGGCATTCCCGGCGTGGGCAGCACTGGCGCCCAGTGAGCGACGTGGCCGCCTGCTGGCCGGCGCAGACCTGCTGCAGGCACGCGCCGGCGAGTTCATCGCTGCGGCCGGTGAAACCGGGGCGATGGCCAACTGGTACGGCTTCAATGTGAAGCTGGCGGCCAACATGCTGCGTGAAGCCGCCGCCATGACCACGCAGGTCACCGGCGAGGTGATCCCTTCCGATGTGCCTGGCAGTTTCGCCATGGCCTTGCGCGCACCGTGCGGGGTGGTGCTGGGTATCGCGCCCTGGAATGCCCCGGTCATTCTGGCCACGCGCGCCATCGCCATGCCCCTGGCGTGCGGCAATACCGTCGTGCTGAAGGCGTCGGAGCAGAGCCCGGCCGTGCACCGGTTGATCGGCCAGGTGCTTCAGGATGCGGGGCTGGGCGATGGCG
>NZ_BCBD01000039.1:0-38761 GCF_001320345.1 Pseudomonas sp. NBRC 111127
GCTGGTTGACGGGGTCAGCAAGCTGACCCAGATGAACTTCGAAACCAAGGCCGAGGCGCAGGCTGAAAACTTTCAGAAAATGGCCATGGCCATGGCGCGCGATATCCGCGTGATCCTGGTCAAGCTGGCTGACCGCCTGCACAACATGCGCACCCTTGAAGTGCTGTCCGGTGAAAAGCGCCGGCGCATCGCCAAGGAAACCCTCGAAATCTACGCCCCCATCGCCAATCGCCTGGGCATGCATACGGTGCGCGTGGAGTTCGAAGACCTCGGCTTCAAGGCCATGCACCCCATGCGCTCGTCGCTGATTCACCGTGCGGTGAAAAGCGCTCGTGGCAACCGCAAGGAAATCGTCGCCAAGATCGAGCACTCGCTGGCCAACTGCCTGGCTGCCGATGGCATCGAAGGCGAAATCAGCGGCCGGCAGAAGCACCTCTATGGCATCTACAAGAAGATGCGCGGCAAGCGCCGCGCTTTCAACGAGATCATGGACGTGTACGCCTTCCGCGTCATCGTTGACAAAGTCGATACCTGCTACCGTGTGCTCGGCGCCGTGCATAACCTGTACAAGCCGCTGCCCGGCCGCTTCAAGGACTACATCGCGATCCCCAAGGCCAACGGTTACCAGTCGTTGCACACCACGCTGTTCGGTATGCATGGCGTGCCCATCGAAATCCAGATCCGCACCCGCGAGATGGAAGAGATGGCCAACAACGGCATCGCGGCGCATTGGCTGTACAAGTCCAACGACGACGAGCAACCCAAGGGCAGCCACGCCCGTGCCCGCCAGTGGGTCAAAGGCATCCTCGAGCTGCAGCAGCGTGCTGGCAACTCGCTGGAGTTCATCGAAAGCGTGAAGATCGACCTGTTCCCGGACGAGGTCTACGTGTTCACGCCCAAGGGCCGCATCATGGAGCTGCCCAAAGGCTCGACGGCCGTCGACTTCGCTTACGCGGTACACACCGACGTCGGCAACAGTTGCATCGCCTGCCGTATCAATCGCCGCCTGGCGCCGTTGTCCGAACCGCTGCAGAGCGGGTCCACGGTGGAAATCGTCAGCGCCCCGGGCGCCCGGCCAAACCCGGCCTGGCTCAACTTCGTGGTTACCGGCAAGGCGCGCACGCACATCCGCCACGCGCTCAAGCAGCAGCGCCGGTCCGAATCCATCAGCCTGGGCGAACGCCTGCTGAACAAGGTGCTCACCGGCTTCGACAGCAGCCTGGAGAAGATCCCTCAGGAACGTATCCAGGCGATCCTGGCGGAGTACCGCCTGGAACTGATCGAAGACCTGCTCGAAGATATCGGCCTGGGCAACCGCATGGCGTATGTGGTTGCGCGCCGCCTGCTGTCAGCCGAAGGCGAACAGTTGCCAGCACCGGAAGGGCCGCTGGCGATCCGCGGTACCGAGGGGCTGGTACTGAGTTATGCCAAGTGCTGTACACCCATCCCGGGCGACCCGATCGTCGGCCACCTGTCGGCAGGCAAGGGCATGGTCGTGCACCTGGAGAACTGCCGCAACATCAGTGAAATCCGCCACAACCCGGAAAAATGCGTGCAGCTTTCCTGGGCCAAGGACATCACCGGCGAGTTCAATGTCGAACTGCGGGTCGAACTGGAGCACCAGCGCGGCCTGATTGCCCTGCTTGCCAGCAGCGTCAACGCGGCCGACGGCAATATTGAGAAAATCAGCATGGACGAGCGCGACGGCCGTATCAGCGTGGTCCAACTGGTGGTCAGCGTACACGATCGCGTGCACCTGGCCCGTGTGATCAAGAAGCTGCGTACCTTGACCGGTGTGGTCCGCATCACCCGCATGCGTACGTAGTCCGCCAACCGCAAGGAGTCATCATGAGCAAGACCGTCATCAACAGCGACAAGGCCCCCGCCGCTATCGGTACCTACTCGCAGGCGATCAAGGCCGGCAATACCGTGTACATGTCCGGCCAGATCCCGCTGGACCCGAAGACCATGGAGCTGGTCGAAGGCTTCGAAGCCCAGACCGTGCAGGTATTCGAGAACCTCAAGGCCGTGGCTGAGGCTGCCGGCGGTTCGTTCAAGGACATCGTCAAGCTGAACATCTTCCTGACTGACCTGAGCCACTTCGCCAAGGTCAACGAGGTGATGGGCCGCTACTTCGAACAGCCTTACCCAGCCCGCGCCGCGATTGGCGTTGCTGCGCTGCCAAAAGGCGCCCAGGTCGAAATGGACGCCATCCTGGTCATCGAATGATGCCTTGGGCGACGGGCACCCTGCCCGTCGCCCCCTCTCCTGCGCAAGGTTTCCCGACATGCGTCACGCACTGCCCCTCGCGCTGGCAGCCCTGCTCCTGAGCGGCTGCGCCAGCCACAAACCCGAAGATTTCAACGGCACCTGGATCAACCAGGCTGCGATCAAGGCCGCGGTCAAAGGCGACAGCCTGCGTCAGGCCCTCAATGAAAATGGTCCGGTATTCGAGTGGAAGCTCGACGTCGCCAACCAGCAGGCCAGCTACAGCAATGGCTTCGAAGCGGCGGACGGCCAGCTGGTCACGCTCGACAAGCAATTGCAGGCCAGCTTTGACGGTGGCCAGACCGAGCAGCTTGCGCTGGACGGTGACGAGCTGCTGACCACAGACCAGAGCGGCGCAAAGCAGGCTTTTGTCCGCGTACAACCCTCTGCCACCGCCAGCGCCCCGCTGGGCAGCAGCTTCGAAAAAGCCCTGTACCAAGCGTATCTGGGCGGTGAATGGACCATTCTCGAAGGCCAGGGCCAAGGCGGAAAAGTGCGCTTCAGCGATACCGGCAACGTCACTGGCTTGCCTGGGCCAGACCGTTTCGCCCTGTGCCTGGCCGGCGACTGCGCCACCATGGGCGGCAGCAACGACAGCCTGTGGCTGGAGCGCAACCAACGGGGTGCGCCTTTCATCATCAAGCGTGACGGCGACAAGCTGGAGATCTTCCAGGCGGTGAACCGTGCCCAGGCTGATGACATGCCCCAACTGGCAGCGGGCAAGCGCCAGTGGTTGCTGGAAAAAAACTGAAGCCTGCAGCAGCGGCCTTGTTTCGCGACAGGGCCGCAGCACGGCACCAGGGCATCAGCGTTGCCGCGTGGATTGCCAGGGCTGCTTTGCAGCCCAATCGCAACGCCAGGCCGCGCCTACAGAAGTCGCGTCAAGGGTGTGGTCAGGCTTTCGCCGCCAGGATGGCTGCGTAGCCTTCCTTGTAACTCGGATACACCGGCGCCCAGCCCAACGCCTTCACCCGTGCGTTGCTGCAGCGCTTGCTACCGGTACGCCGCACGCGCTGTTCATCTGACCACTCGGTAACCCCCAGGTAGGCCCGCAACCAGGCCACCACATCGGCCAGCGGTGCCGGATCATCGTCAACCCCGATGTAACAGTCGTCCAACGCCTTGCCATCAGCATCTTCCTGCAGCAGAAACGCCAGCAAGCTGGCAGCATCTTCGGCATGAATACGGTTGCCGTACAGCGGCGGCTGCTCAGCCACCCGATAGCCCTGGCGGACCTGGCTCAGCAGCCATTCGCGGCCGGGGCCGTAGATGCCAGTGAGGCGCACCACACTCGCCGGTATGCCGCTGCCAAGGGCCAACCGCTCCGCTTCCAGCATCACCCGCCCCGAATACCCCTCGGGCTCGGTCGCCGACCCTTCCTCAACCCACTCGCCGTCCTTCTGCGCATACACGCTACTGCTTGACACGAACAGCAGACGGCGCGGCCGTTGGCCACGCTCGGCCAGCCAGGCCAGCACATGGCGTAAACCGTCGACATAGGCCGCCCGGTAACCCGCCTCGTCATGCTGGCTGGCCGCCACGCAGTACACCAGGTAGTCCAGCGTACCCCGTGGCCATGCGGCTGGCAGCGAGGGCTCGGCCAAGTCCGCAGCCACCGGGTGAACCCCCGCAGGCAATTGCCCCACCGAACGGCGCAGACCACTGACCTGCCAGCCACGTGCCAGCATCTGCCGGGCCAAGCGCCCGCCTACATCACCACAACCCACCACCATCACGGAAAGGTCTGACATCACAAAACTCCCTGGACCAACTGATCAGCCCAACCACGCTACACGATGGATGGCTAGACCATAGGCGAAAAAAGCTACAATATTACTTTTGTTAACAAGAATTACTTGCAATAATGGCGACCAAGTTGTTCTCGGCCCGCCTCGAGGCCTTGGAGAACGTTCGTCTTTTCTCTTCATCAGGTCCGGCCAGCATGACACGTACTAAACCCTCCGCTTCGCCAACCCAGTCGCGCGCCTGGCGCGCCATCGCCGCGCTGACGCTCAGCCTGGTGCTGGCCCCGGCAGCCATGGCCGATGAGCCAACCGCCAATACCACCACGCCGGCCGCCGCCACTGCCGCTGCTGCCCCGAGCACCGCCCCGGCTGGCGAAGCACCCGCCACCAGCGCCACTGCCGGTGCACCAGCTGCAGCAGACCCAAGCGTCGAAGCCCTGGTTGAAGATACCTCGCTGGGCATGGCCCACGACCTGTCCCCATGGGGCATGTACAAGAACGCCGACATCGTGGTGAAGATCGTCATGATCGGCCTGGCTATCGCCTCCATCATCACTTGGACCATCTGGATCGCCAAAGGCTTCGAGCTGATGGGTGCCAAACGCCGCCTGCGTGGCGAAATCGCCCAGCTGAAGAAGGCCACCACGCTGAAAGATGCCAGTGAAGTCTCCAGCAAGGAAGGCACGCTGGCCCATACCCTGGTGCACGACGCCCTTGAAGAGATGCGCCTGTCGGCCAATGCCCGCGAGAAAGAGGGTATCAAGGAACGCGTCAGCTTCCGCCTGGAGCGCCTGGTGCATGCCAGCGGCCGTAACATGAGCAGCGGCACCGGGGTACTCGCCACCATCGGTTCCACCGCCCCGTTCGTCGGCCTGTTCGGCACCGTCTGGGGCATCATGAACAGCTTCATCGGTATCGCCAAGACCCAGACCACCAACCTGGCCGTGGTCGCCCCGGGTATCGCCGAAGCCCTGCTGGCCACCGCCCTGGGCCTGGTCGCGGCAATCCCGGCCGTGGTCATCTACAACGTCTTCGCCCGTTCCATTGCCGGCTACAAGGCTCAGGTGTCCGATGCTTCCGCCCAGGTACTGCTGCTGGTCAGCCGCGATCTGGACCACCAAGGCAGCGAGCGCGCCGCCCCGCACATGGTGAAAGTGGGGTAAGCCATGGGCCTGCATCTCAACGAAGGTGGCGACGACCTCGCCGAAAACCACGAAATCAACGTTACGCCGTTCATCGACGTAATGCTGGTACTGCTGATCATCTTCATGGTTGCCGCCCCCCTGGCCACAGTCGATATCAAGGTCGACCTGCCGGCCTCGACCGCCAAACCGGCGCCGAGGCCCGAGAAGCCGGTGTTCGTCAGCGTGAAGGCAGACCAGAAGCTGTACGTCGGCGACGATCAGGTCCCGGCACCCGACCAGCTTGGCCCGATGCTCGACGCCAAGACCAAGGGTGACAAGGAAACCACCATCTTCTTCCAGGCCGACAAAGGCGTGGATTACGGTGACCTGATGGAAGTGATGAACAACATGCGCTCGGCCGGCTACCTGAAAGTCGGCCTGGTAGGTCTCGAGACGGCAGCCAAGAAATGACAAAACCGCGCTCAAACATGGCGCGCTACGCTGGCAGCCTGGCGATCGTGCTGGGCGTGCACGTGGTCGCCGTGCTGCTGACGCTCAACTGGTCTGTGCCCCAGGCCATCGAGTTGCCGCCAGCAGCCATGATGGTCGAACTGGCACCGCTGCCGGAACCCGCGCCACCGCCGCCCCCGAAAGCGGCGCCGCAGCCACCTGCACCGGTAGAGGAACCACCTTTGCCGAAGCTGGTGGAGGCACCCAAGCCGAAGATCGCCATCCCCAAGCCGCCCAAGCCGAAGGCCAAGCCCCAGCCGCCCAAGCCTGAGAAGAAGCCTGAGCCGCCGAAGGAAGCACCGCCGACCGGGCAGACCGTCGACGCGCCGCCGAGCAATACGCCACCGCAGAAGTCCGCGGCACCGGCCCCGAGCATCGCGTCCAACAGCAACGCCCTGCCGACCTGGCAGAGTGACCTGCTGCGCCACCTGGCCAAGTACAAACGGTACCCGGAAGACGCGCGCCGCCGTGGCCTGCAAGGCATCAACCGCCTGCGCTTCGTGGTCGACGCCGAGGGCAAGGTGGTGTCGTACTCGATGGCCGGTGGGTCGGGCAGTGCCGCGCTGGACCGCGCGACCATGGAAATGATCCGCCGCGCCGGCAAAGTGCCGAAGCCGCCACCCGAGTTGTTGAACAATGGCACCATCGAAGTCGTGGCGCCCTTCGTCTACTCGCTGGACCGCCGCTAAGACTTTTGTTTCTGTCACAAATCGGCAAGTCTGATAACGTGCGTCTATCGATTGCAGCCGCTATGCTGGGGCCGCAACTTCATGGACGCACGTTATGACCCTCACAGAACTACGCTACATCGTCACACTCGCCCAGGAACAGCACTTCGGCCATGCCGCCGAGCGCTGCCACGTGAGCCAGCCGACCCTGTCGGTCGGTGTGAAGAAGCTTGAGGATGAGCTTGGCGTTCTGATCTTCGAACGCAGCAAAAGCGCGGTCCGCCTGACCCCCGTCGGCGAGAGCATCGTTGCCCAGGCACAAAAGGTACTGGAGCAGGCCCAGGGCATTCGCGAACTGGCCCAGGCTGGCAAGAACCAGCTGACTGCGCCGCTCAAGGTCGGTGCCATCTACACCGTGGGCCCCTACCTGTTCCCGCACCTGATCCCGCAACTGCACCGCGTGGCACCGCAGATGCCGCTGTACATCGAAGAAAACTTCACCCATGTGCTGCGCGAGAAGCTGCGCAATGGCGAGCTGGACGCGGTGATCATCGCCCTGCCGTTCAATGAAGCCGATGTGCTCACCCTGCCCCTCTACGACGAACCGTTCTGCGCGCTGATGCCTGCCGACCACCCATGGACGGCCAAAAAGACCATCGACACCGCCATGCTCAACGACAAGAGCCTGTTGCTGCTGGGTGAAGGTCACTGCTTCCGTGACCAGGTGCTGGAAGCCTGCCCTACCCTGAACAAGGGGGGTGAAGGGTCGCGGCACACCACGGTCGAATCCAGCTCGCTGGAAACCATCCGCCACATGGTGGCGTCCGGCCTTGGCGTGTCCATCCTGCCGCTGTCGGCGGTGCACAGCCACCACTACGCGCCTGGGGTCATCGAAGTCCGCCCGCTGACCGCCCCGGCACCGTTCCGCACCGTGGCCATCGCCTGGCGCGCCAGCTTCCCACGGCCGAAGGCCATCGAGATCCTCGCCGACTCGATCCGCCTGTGCTCGGTAGCCAAGGCCCCTGCAGAACAAACGGCCTGAGTCATGACGGAGCTGTCGAACGTCCCGGTCACCGTGCTCAAGGGTGTTGGCGAGGCCATGGCCGAAAAGCTCGCCAAGGTCGGCCTGGAAAACTTGCAGGACGTGCTGTTCCACCTGCCCCTGCGCTATCAGGACCGCACCCGCGTGGTTCCGATCGGCCAGCTGCGCCCAGGCCAGGACGCGGTGATCGAGGGGGTGGTCAGCGGTGCCGACGTGACCATGGGCAAGCGTCGCAGCCTGGTGGTACGCCTGGGTGACGGCAGTGGCGTGTTGAGCTTGCGCTTCTACCATTTCAGCAACGCGCAAAAGGAAGGGCTCAAGCGCGGCACCCACCTGCGCTGCTACGGCGAAGCTCGCCCGGGTGCTTCCGGGCTGGAGATCTACCACCCGGAGTACCGCGCACTGAACGGTGACGAACCGCCACCGCCGGTCGACCAAACCCTCACCCCGATCTACCCGTCTACCGAGGGCCTCACCCAGCAACGCCTGCGCCAACTGTGCCAACAGAGCCTGAGCCTGCTCGGCCCGCGCAGCCTGCCCGACTGGCTGCCCGACGAACTGGCCCGCGACTACCAGCTGGCGCCGCTGGATGACGCCATCCGCTACCTGCACAACCCGCCCGCCGACGCCGACGTCGAGGAGTTGGCCCTGGGCCACCACTGGGCTCAGCACCGCCTGGCATTCGAAGAGCTGCTCACCCACCAGCTGTCGCAACAGCGCCTGCGCGAGAGCCTGCGCAGCCTGCGTGCGCCAGTGCTGCCCAAGGCCACCCGGCTGCCGGCGCAATACCTGGCCAATCTGGGCTTCCAGCCGACCGGCGCGCAGCAGCGCGTCGCCAACGAAATTGCCTACGACCTCAGCCAGCACGAGCCGATGATGCGCCTGGTGCAAGGCGACGTGGGTGCCGGCAAGACCGTGGTCGCCGCGCTGGCCGCGTTGCAGGCCCTGGAGGCTGGTTATCAGGTGGCATTGATGGCCCCCACCGAGATCCTTGCCGAACAGCACTACATCACCTTCAAGCGCTGGCTGGAGCCTTTGGGTTTGGAGGTGGCCTGGCTGGCCGGCAAACTCAAGGGCAAGGCGCGGGCGGCGTCGCTCGAGCAGATCGCCAATGGCGCCCCGATGGTGGTCGGCACCCACGCCCTGTTCCAGGACGAGGTGAAGTTCAAGCACCTGGCCTTGGCCATCATCGACGAACAGCACCGTTTCGGCGTGCAGCAACGCCTGGCGCTGCGCAAGAAAGGCGTGGCCGGCGAGCTGTGCCCACACCAGCTGATCATGACCGCGACCCCCATTCCGCGCACCTTGGCCATGAGTGCCTACGCCGACCTGGACACCTCGGTGCTCGACGAGCTGCCACCTGGGCGCACGCCGGTGAACACCGTGCTGGTGGCCGACAGCCGGCGTTTCGAAGTGGTCGAACGGGTACGCGCCGCCTGCGCTGAAGGGCGCCAGGCGTACTGGGTGTGCACGCTGATCGAAGAGTCCGAGGAACTGACCTGCCAAGCAGCCGAAAGCACTTACGAGGAGCTGGGCAGCGCCTTGGGTGAACTGCGGGTCGGGCTGATCCACGGCCGCATGAAGCCGGCGGAAAAGGCCGAGATCATGGCCGAGTTCAAGGCCGGCAACCTGCAGTTGCTGGTCGCCACCACCGTCATCGAGGTGGGCGTGGACGTGCCCAATGCCAGCCTGATGATCATCGAAAACCCCGAGCGCCTCGGCCTGGCCCAGCTGCACCAGTTGCGTGGCCGGGTGGGCCGCGGCAGCGCCGTCAGCCATTGCGTGCTGCTGTACCACCCGCCGCTGTCGCAGATCGGCCGCGAGCGCCTGGGCATCATGCGCGAAACCAACGACGGCTTCATCATCGCCGAAAAAGACCTTGCGTTACGCGGCCCGGGCGAAATGCTGGGCACCCGCCAGACCGGCCTGCTGCAATTCAAGGTCGCCGACCTGATGCGCGACGCCGACCTGTTGCCAGCAGTACGCGATGCCGCCCAGGCCCTGATTGCACGCTGGCCGGAGCACGTCAGCCCGCTGCTGGACCGCTGGCTGCGTCATGGCCAGCAATATGGTCAGGTGTGACGCCTGTCCCATAATGGATCCAGATTTGCGCCCAGGGTGGTTATACTTCGCGTTTAAAAGAATCAGTGGATACGGACCATGACTGAAGTTGCCCTGGACACCGCAACCCCACACACGCCTTCCGTCATCAGGCTGCTGCTCGAGAAACTCGGCGTAGCCTACCGCGAGGTGGTCGAACATCCGCACCTGCCCGCAGCCTCGCGGGTACAGGCCGTGCTGCTGGACGACGAGGTGGGCGCCATGATGGTGCTGTTCCCGCAGAGCCAACTGCTGGACCTGAACCGCCTGGCCGAACTGACCGGGCGCAAGCTCACCGCCGTGTCGGTGCCACGCCTCAAGCAAATGCTCGACAAACACCAGCTCAAGGCGCTGCCGGGCATCCCGGCGCTCACCAGCTCACCGTGCCAGTACGAAAAAAGCCTGCTGGACGTCGACCTGGTGTACATCAATTCGGGTGAAGCCGGCCTGTTGCTGGAAATAGAGCGCGCGCACTTCAAGCGCATGTTGCTCAAGGCCAGCGCCAGCAGCTTTGGCCAGGAAGTCGGGGCGATCAGCCCCAACCTCGACCGCCCCAACGACGATACCCGCGAAATCACCAATGCCGTGCAAGCTTTCACTGCCCGGCGCATCCAGAAGCGCCTGGAAGAAACCATCGAAATCCCGCCGCTGGCCGATACTGCGCAGAAAATCATCAAACTGCGGGTAGACCCCAACGCCAGCATCGACGATATCACTGGGGTGGTCGAAACCGACCCGGCCCTGGCCGCCCAGGTAGTCAGCTGGGCGGCATCACCCTACTACGCCTCGCCAGGCAAGATCCGCTCGGTGGAAGACGCCATCGTGCGTGTGCTGGGCTTCGACCTGGTGATCAACCTCGCCCTTGGCCTGGCCCTGGGCAAGACCCTGAGCCTGCCCAAGGACAACCCTCAGCAGGCCACCCCGTACTGGCAGCAGTCGATCTACACCGCCGCCATCATCGAGGGCCTTACCCGAGCCATGCCGCGGGCAGAGCGCCCTGAAGCAGGCCTGACCTACCTGGCCGGGCTGTTGCACAACTTCGGTTACCTGCTGCTGGCACACGTTTTCCCGCCGCACTTCTCGCTGATTTGTCGCCACCTGGAGGTCAACCCTCACCTGAACCACACCTATGTGGAACAACACCTGCTGGGCATCAGCCGCGAGCAGATTGGTGCCTGGTTGATGAAACTGTGGGACATGCCGGTAGAGCTCTCGGCCGCGCTGCGTTTCCAGCACGACCCGGCCTACGATGGCGAGTTTTCGGCATTCCCCAACCTGGTATGCCTGGCCACACGCCTGCTGCGCTCGCGCGGGATTGGCTCGGGGCCGCTGGAGGAGATTCCTGACGAACTGCTGGAGCGTTTGGGCATTGCCCGGGAAAAGGCCGAGGATGTGGTGAACAAAGTGCTGGAGGCCGAGAGCTTGCTGCGGGAGCTGGCTTCGCAGTTCAACGCACCGCATTGAAGCCCGGGGCCGCTTGGCGGCCCCAAACATTTCAGCCCTGCTTCTTCTTCGGCTTCAGGTACTTCATCAACCCCTGAAACCACATCACCAACGCCGGATTGCCCTTGATCTGGATGTTCTTGTCCTGAATGCCCTGCATGAACGCCAACTGCTTGTTGCTTGCCTGCAAGGTGGCAAAGCCATAGGCGGCATCCTTGAAGGCAATGGCAAAGGCTGGCTGTGAGTACGACCCGCTTTTGCTGCTGACCCGCTCGTTGCTGACGATAAAGTGCCGGGCGACCTTGCCGTCCAGGGTCTGCATCTGGAACACCAGGTCCTTGCCTTTGAGCTGCTGCTGGAATGCCGGGTTATTGCGGCTGGCCCGGGCCATCAGCAGCCCCATGGCCCAGAGAAGAAAGCGGAACTTCATCGACACGCCTCGATGGAAAAGTGACTAAGTTGCGCAGTTTATCCTCCTAATGACCTTTTTATGCAAGTTCGCAGCAATTACCGGGTGTAAAGCACAACGGGCGCCATCTGGCGCCCGTTCGGGATCAACGCATCCTCAGTGCACAGTTACTTTTTCTTGCTGGCCTTGCTCGGCGCGGCCGGCGTATTGACGCTGTCCCTGAGGTTCTTGCCGGGCTTGAAAGCCACGGTATTGCTGGCTTTGATCTTGACCGGCTGGCCGGTTTGCGGGTTTTTGCCGGTACGCGCGCCGCGGTGACGCTTTTCGAAAGTGCCGAAACCAACCAAGGTCACGGTGTCCTTGTCCAGGGCGCCCGTGATGCTGTCGAGAATCGCGTTCAGCACTTGATTAGCTTTTTCTTTGGTCAGGTCAGCTTTTTCAGCGATGACGGCGGCGAGTTCTGGTTTGCGCATAGTAAAGCCTCTTTGACGGAATTCTTGTTGTTATGCCGTGCTGCCTTCAGGAGCAGCGCTCAAGGCACCGCAGGCTCTAACCTGCGGCAGACGGGAGTGAGAATGGCACGTGGTTCGGGGCCGCGCCAGTATCTGAGCGGCCATTGTGCAGGCAACAACAGGACAAACCAGACAGAACGCCGGGCAATTACGCCATAACTGCAGGTAGCTGGCGGTTCAGCGCCAGCTTTTCCATGACCGCAGCCCCGGTCAGGGCATAACCCAGCAGCCCGCCACCCGCATCGATGCACAGCACCTTCAGGTCATTGCCTTGCCCTTCCACCTGCCAAGTGCCTTCGCGGCCCTGTGGCGGTGGCGACACCACCAGCGGGCAGGCCGGGGTTTTCACGGTGATCGGCATTGGCCCGTAGGCAACTGCCGCGGGCTTGCCGGCCAGGGTTTGGGCCAGTGCCCGTGCACAACTCATCAGTGGCATCACGTACAACAGGTTGATGCCGTCTACCTCGGCACAATCCCCGAGGGCGAAGATATTGGCGTGGGAGGTTCGCAGCTCACGGTCCACGCTGACGCCACGGTTGACCTGCAGCCCGGCCGCGGCAGCCAGGTCGGTACGCGGGCGCAGGCCAATGGCCGAAACGACCAAGTCACAGCCAACCACGCTGCCATCCGACAGGTGCGCCTCCAGGCCGTGGGGCGCCTGCTGCAAGCGGGTCAGAACAGGCCCAAGGTGAAAGCGTACGCCCAGGTCTTGCAACCCACGTTGTACCGCGCCGGCAGCGGCCGGATGCAACAGGGTCGGCATGACCTGCTCGCATGGCGCTACCACGTCTACCTGAAAGCCCCCCAGGCTCATGTCGTTGGCAAACTCGCAGCCGATCAGGCCAGCGCCGAGAATCAGCACGCGTTGCTTGCCGGCGGCGGCAGCACGAAAGCGTGCGTAGTCCTCCAGGTCGTTGATGGGGAACACCAGGTGACTGGCATCGCCTTCAACCGGCACCTGCACGGTCTGCGCACCCCACGCCAGCACCAGGTCGCGGTATGCCACGGCCTCTTCGCCGATCCACAGGCGTTTGTGCCCAGGGTCGATGCCGCTGATGCGGGTATGGGTGCGGATTTCGGCGTTCAGCTGCTCGGCCATGGCACCGGCTTCGGCCATGCACAGGTCAGCGGCGTCCTTGTGCTTGGCATAGCCCATGGAAAGCATGGGCTTGGAGTAGGAACGACCGTCATCGGCGGTGATCAGCAGCAGCGGCGTATGCGCATCGAGCTTGCGAAATTCGCGGGCCAGGTTGTAGCCCGCCAGGCCGGTGCCGATGATTACCACAGGGGACGTCATGTCGTGCTTGCCTCGCTTAGCCGATGGAGATCATTTCAAAGTCGCTTTTGCCAACACCGCAGTCAGGGCATAGCCAGTCTTCCGGCACGTCCTCCCAACGGGTGCCAGGGGCGATGCCGTCGTCGGGCCAGCCTTCGGCTTCGTCGTAGATCAGGCCACAGACGATACATTGCCACTTTTTCATCAGGTTGTTTTCCTCGGGTCAGGCTGGGGCTTTGTGTTGCTGCTGACGGCCCTATGGCGGGTGAACCCGCTGCAACAGGGACCAACGCGCAATGCTTGGGGGCTTTGTAGCGGCCCTGCCCGCAGTATGCAAGCAGTCGGGGCAATCATGCTAAGCTCGCCGCCTCTCAGGTTGTAACAAGCAGACCGACGTGTCGTACGAATCCCCGCAAGCAGCCGCTGTCGCGTGGCTGCCGTATTCACGGCTGGCGACCGACATCGACCAGCCCACCCTTGACTGGCTGTTCGACGAAGGCTCACTGACCCGCCGCCTGACGCGCCTGGCCCACGATGACTTTTCCGTCACCCCTTTGTTCGAGGGCTGGCAGCCACTGCGCGCCGACGAATGCCAGGCACTGGGCATCGCTGTTGGCGCTGAAGGCTGGGTGCGCGAGGTGTACCTGCGCGGCCATGGCCAGCCGTGGGTGTTCGCCCGCAGCGTGGCCAGCCGCAGTGCCCTGGCGCGCGGCGGGTTGGACCTGGAACGCCTCGGCAGCCGTTCGTTGGGCGAGTTGCTGTTCTGCGACCAGGCGTTCATCCGCCACCCACTCGAAGTGTGCAGTTACCCACAGGCGTGGTTGCCGGCAGACGCCGCCCGGCCAGCGCTATGGGCTCGCCGCTCGCGTTTTGAACGTGACGGGCTGGACCTGCTGGTAGCCGAGGTGTTCCTGCCGGCGCTGTGGCAAGCGGCCAAGGAGGAAAATAGCTGATGTACCTGCAACTGCTCAAGTCGCTGAACCGCCTGCACCCGCGTGCCTGGGACTTTGTCCAGCTCAGCCGCATGGACCGCCCGATCGGTATCTACTTGCTACTGTGGCCCACGCTGTCGGCGGTATGGATTGCCGGCAACGGCTCGCCGACCCTGGCCAACGTGCTGATCTTCGGCCTTGGCGTGGTACTGATGCGCGCCGCCGGCTGCTGCATCAACGACTTTGCCGACCGCAAGGTGGATGGCCACGTCAAGCGTACCGCCGACCGGCCCCTGGCCAGTGGCCGCGTGCGCCCGCGCGAGGCGCTGGCCCTGTTCGCCATGCTTGTCGGGGTCAGTTTCCTGCTGGTGCTGTGCACCAATAGCCGCACCGTGTGGCTGTCGTTCGGCGCGGTGGCGTTGGCGTTCTGCTACCCGTTCATGAAGCGCTACACCTACTACCCGCAAGTGGTGCTGGGGGCAGCGTACTCGTGGGGCATTCCGATGGCGTTCACGGCCGCTGGCGGCGAACTGCCGGCCAGTGCCTGGCTGCTGTACATCGCCAACCTGCTGTGGACGGTGGGCTACGACACCTATTACGCCATGGTCGACCGGGACGACGACCTGAAGATCGGCGTGAAATCCACCGCCATCCTGTTCGGTGAGGCCGACCGTAGCATCATCCTGACCTTGCAGTTGTTGTCGCTGGGCTGCCTGTTGCTGGCCGGTAGCCGCTTTGACCTCGGCGGCTGGTTCCACCTGGGGCTGCTGGGGGCGCTGGCGTGCTTTGCCTGGGAGTACTGGTCGACACGCAAGCTGGACCGCGAGTCGTGCTTCAAGGCGTTCCTGCACAATCACTGGGCGGGGTTGCTGGTGTTCGTGGGGGTGGTTCTGGACTACGCGCTGCGCTGACAGCGTTAGCACCCCACCTTGTGGGAACGGGCTTACCCCGCCCCCACAGGCCGATTGAAAGCCCTTACGGCTTGGCGACGTGCCAAACGTCTTTCATGCCGTCACCGGTCATGTCGCCAGCCTTCTTGTCCTTGACGAAGGTATACAGCGGCTTGCCGTCGTAGGCCCACTGCATCTTGCCGTCGTCCCGCTTGATCTGCGTCCACTTGCCTTCAGCTTTTTCGCCGCCACTGGTCATCAAGGGCGGCCAGTTCTTGGCGCATTCGCCATTGCACATCGACTTGCCGCCGGTATCTTTGTCAAAGGTGTACAGGGTCATGCCGGCATGATCGACCCACATGCCATCCTTTTCCATTGCAGGTTGTGCCGAGGCCACCCCCGGAAGTGCCAGCGCAGTGAAAAGGGCCATCCAGCTCAGCGTATGTCGTGTCATTGGATTCACCATCGTTTCGGGGGGTAATGGGTTCGGGTTGCCAGAACCGCGGCCCTCTGTAGCCTAGTTCAGTCACGCAATGTCGCCAGAACGGCCAACGCCCTGTCACACAGCTGCAATAATTCCGTTATCTAATGCGGGCCAAGACACTGAATCCAGGAGAGGTTTTGAGCATGGTAGGCAGGAACATTCTGATCGTCGACGACGAAGCACCGATTCGCGAGATGATCGCCGTTGCCCTGGAAATGGCCGGCTATGACTGCCTGGAAGCGGAAAACTCCCAACAGGCCCACGCGATCATCGTCGACCGCAAGCCGGACCTGATCCTGCTCGACTGGATGCTGCCGGGTACCTCCGGCATCGAGTTGGCCCGCCGCCTGAAGCGCGATGAACTGACCGGCGACATTCCGATCATCATGCTCACTGCCAAAGGTGAAGAGGACAACAAGATCCAGGGCCTGGAAGTGGGTGCCGACGACTACATCACCAAACCGTTCTCACCGCGCGAGCTGGTTGCGCGGCTCAAAGCCGTGCTGCGCCGCACCGGCCCAAGCGACAGTGAGGCACCGATCGAAGTCGGCGGCCTGCTGCTCGATCCGATCAGCCACCGCGTGACCATCGACGGCAAGCCGGCTGAAATGGGCCCCACCGAATACCGCCTGCTGCAGTTCTTCATGACCCACCAGGAACGCGCCTACACCCGTGGCCAACTGCTGGACCAGGTGTGGGGCGGCAACGTCTATGTCGAAGAACGCACGGTCGACGTGCACATCCGCCGCCTGCGCAAAGCGCTGGGTGAGGCCTACGAGAATCTGGTACAAACCGTGCGCGGCACCGGCTACCGCTTCTCGACCAAGAGCTAGCTGCAAGCTGCAAGCTGCAAGCTGCAAGAAAGAGCATGTAGCATCAGGCTCGAAAAGGACTATCAGCACCACTGATCCGCTTCATCTTGAAGCTTGCAACTTGCAACTTGCAGCTTGCAGCCGGATCCGAAGGACCCATCAATTGAACCAGAACTGGCACGCGACACTGATTCGCCACCTGCTGTTGCTGATCAGCATCTGCCTGATCGGCGGGCTGATCAGCGGCTACTATGGCTGGAGCCTGGCCATTGGCCTGGCACTGTACCTGGCTTGGACCCTCAAGCAACTGCTGCGCCTGCATGACTGGCTCCGCAACCACCAGCCCGACGAGGCGCCGCCCGACGGCTATGGCCTGTGGGGCGAGGTGTTCGACAGCATCTACCACCTGCAGCGCCGGGACCAGCGTGTGCGGGGCCGCCTGCAAGCGGTGATCGACCGCGTGCAGGAGTCCACCGCTGCGCTGCGGGATGCGGTGATCATGCTCGACAGCGACGGCAACCTGGAGTGGTGGAACCGCGCCGCCGAGACCCTGCTGGGCTTCAAAACTCCACAGGACGGCGGCCAGCAAGTCACCAACCTGGTTCGCCACCCGCGCTTCAAGGAGTACTTCGAGGCAGAAAACTACCTCGAACCGCTGGAAATCCCCTCACCGATCAACGACCGCATGCGGCTGCAGTTGCACATCACCCGCTACGGCAACAACGAGCACTTGATGCTGGTGCGCGACGTCACCCGCATTCACCAGCTGGAACAGATGCGCAAAGACTTCGTCGCCAACGTGTCGCACGAATTGCGCACACCGCTGACCGTCATCACCGGCTACCTGGAAACCCTGCTGGACAACGTCGAGGACGTGAACCCGCGCTGGCGCCGGGCCTTGCAGCAGATGAGCCAGCAAGGCTCGCGCATGCAGACGCTGCTCAACGACCTGTTGCTGCTGGCCAAGCTGGAGGCCACCGATTATCCGTCGGACAACCAGCCAGTGCCGGTCGATGCCCTGCTGGCCGCCATCAAGAACGACGCCCAGGCGTTGTCTGGGCCGCGCAACCAGCGCATCACGCTGGAAGCAACCCCCGGCGTGCAGCTCAAGGGCAGCGAGTCGGAGCTGCGCAGCGCCTTTTCCAACCTGGTGTTCAACGCCGTCAAATACACCCAGGATGAAGGCGATATCCGCATCCGCTGGTGGGCCGATGCCCAGGGCGCGCATTTGTCGGTGCAGGACTCTGGCGTGGGCATCGATGCCAAACACCTGCCACGCCTCACCGAGCGCTTCTACCGGGTGGATTCCAGCCGGGCCTCGAATACAGGCGGCACCGGGCTGGGGCTGGCCATCGTCAAGCATGTGCTGATGCGCCACCGCGGCAAGCTGGAAATCAGCAGCGTCCCGGGGCATGGCAGTACCTTCACCTGTCATTTTGCCCCGGCACAATTGGTCAACAGCAAGGTCTGAGCAACTCAGGGCCCTTTGCTTTTGCAGCCCCAGCCGCTACATTGGATCCCCTGTGCCAGCAAGAGCTGGCACTTTTTTTCTCTCCATTTCTAAGACGGACCCCGTAAAAACTCCATCATGGACCCTTCCTCTGGTATCAGCCTCAGTTCGTTATTCGCCGATTTCGGCATGATCATCTTTGCCTTCCTGCTGGTGCTGCTCAACGGCTTCTTCGTGGCTGCAGAGTTCGCCATGGTCAAGCTGCGCGCCACCCGCGTGGAGGCCATTGCCGAAGAGCATGGCTGGCGCGGCAACATTCTGCGTAAAGTGCACAACCAGCTGGACGCTTACCTGTCAGCCTGCCAACTGGGTATCACCCTGGCCTCGCTGGGCCTGGGCTGGGTCGGTGAGCCGGCGTTTGCCCACCTGCTGGAACCACTGCTGGCGTATTTCGGCGTCGATTCACCGGAACTGATCAAAGGCGTGTCGTTCTTCGTCGCCTTCTTCGTCATTTCGTACCTGCACATCGTTGTCGGTGAGCTGGCCCCCAAATCCTGGGCCATCCGCAAACCGGAGCTACTGTCGCTGTGGACTGCCGTACCGCTGTACCTGTTCTACTGGGCCATGTACCCGGCCATCTACCTGCTCAACGCCAGCGCCAACACCATCCTGCGCATCGCCGGCCAGGGCGAGCCGGGGCCGCACCACGAGCACCATTACAGCCGTGAAGAACTGAAGCTGATCCTGCACTCCAGCCGTGGCCAGGACCCAAGCGACCAGGGCATGCGCGTGCTGGCTTCGGCCGTGGAAATGGGCGAGCTGGAAGTGGTCGACTGGGCCAACTCGCGCGAAGACATGGTCACCATCGACGCCCATGCGCCGCTGAAGCAGATCCTGGCCCTTGTGCGCCGCCACAAGTTCAGCCGCTACCCGGTGTACGACGCCGAGCGCGAGGAATTCACCGGCCTGCTGCACATCAAGGACCTGCTGCTGGAGCTGGCGGAGCTGGAGCACTTGCCCGAAGCCATCGACCTGGACGACCTCGCCCGGCCGCTTGAGCGCGTATCGCGCCACATGCCACTGGCCCAGTTGCTGGAGCAGTTCCGCAAGGGTGGTGCGCACTTTGTGCTGGTCGAAGAAGCCGATGGCAAGTTGATCGGCTACCTCACCATGGAAGACGTGCTGGAAGTGCTGGTCGGCGATATCCAGGACGAGCACCGCAAGACCGAACGCGGCATCCTCGCCTACCAGCCGGGCAAGCTGCTGGTCCGTGGCGACACGCCGCTGTTCAAGGTGGAGCGCCTGCTTGGGGTCGACCTTGACCATATCGAGGCGGAAACCCTGGCTGGCCTGGTCTACGAGACGCTAAAGCGCGTGCCTGAAGAAGAAGAGGTGCTGGAAGTCGAAGGGCTGCGGATCATCATCAAGAAGATGAAAGGGCCGAAGATCGTGCTGGCCAAAGTGCTCAAGCTGGATTGATGGCCATGGGGCTGCCGCGCAGCCCCTCTGGATTTGCGTATACCTGTAGGCGCGGCCTTGTGTAGCGACGGCCTGCCAAGCAGGCCCGACGCTCTCAAGGGTTACCCGCAGTAAAATCCGGCAAGCCGCTGAGCGGCCTGTCGAACCGGTAAGGGATCGACTCCAGCGCCAAGCCTACGTTGCGCTGCACCACGAAATGCAGGTGTGGCCCGGTGCTGTTGCCGGTATTGCCCGACTTGGCCAGCATCTGCCCCTGGCGCACCCGCTGCCCCTCCTTCACCACCACCGAGTCGCGCATCAGGTGCAGGTACACGCCCATGGTGCCGTCCGAGTGCAGCACCCTGACAAAGTTGCCCGACGGGTTGGGCTCGCGCCCGCTCTGGCCATTCTGCGTTTTCACCACCACCCCTTCGCGCGCCGCGATAATGGTGGTGCCTTCGGGCATGGCGATATCCATGGCATAGCGCCCCTTCGGCCCGAAATGGCTGACACGGCCATTGGGGCCCTGGGTCACGCGGAATGGCCCGCCAAGCCACGCGAACCCGTAGCGGAAGCCCTGCGGCCGCTTGCCCGGGTCACCCATGGCCTGCAGCAGGGTCGAGCGGTAATTCAGTAACAAACCGGGCCGTCCCCTCAGCACGCTGAGCATTTGGGTGGTGCCCGGTGGCAGCAGCCGGCGCACGATACGCGGGGCGTCACCGCCCTGGGCGTTCACCAGGTTGTCCAGGCGCAGCTCGACCTCGACCGGAACATGCAGTTGGTTGCGTGCCGAAAAGCTCACACCACCGTTGAACACTTTCGCGTTCAGAAACACTTGGCCTTCGAGCGTTTCGACCATGGGCTCAAGCAAATTCAACGGCCTGGCGCCAGGGCCGGGGCGGTCGGAATAGGAAATGACACCGGACTCGTCGGTGCTCTTGTAAAGGGTCACACCCAGGCTCGACGCCGAGGCCATGAACAGTGCACAGAACAGCAGCAGGCGCCCGGGCATGATAGTGGCTTTTTGACAGTTGAGGTCTGTCGAAGCCTAGCAGCAGGTTTAACGGCAAGTGTTGCAGTTGGTCGGATGGCTCAGGCCCCTGGGGTGAAATGCTTCTGCGCGGTGCCACGGGCAATCAGCCGCGACAGGTAATCGAGCTTCTGCGCATCCTGGTCGACGAACTTGAA
The DNA here is from genome assembly GCF_001320345.1 of Pseudomonas sp. NBRC 111127. NCBI lineage: Bacteria > Pseudomonadati > Pseudomonadota > Gammaproteobacteria > Pseudomonadales > Pseudomonadaceae > Pseudomonas > Pseudomonas sp. NBRC 111127. Next base: position 20,312 of record NZ_BCBD01000039.1, read on the forward strand.
GGTCAGTTGCAGCCAGTCGCTGTCCGGCTTGGGCTCCAGCGCCGCGACGGCGTGCAGATAGCCGTTCAGGCGGGCGACTTCGGCACTTTCGCCTTGCTCCAGGTCCAACACTGCACCTTCCAGCACTTGTGGCAGCACATCGCCGCGGCGTACCACCAGCAGGGCCTCTTTCAGGCTCAACGCCTTGATCACGCACGGCTGCATGCCACCGGCCAGGCGCAGTTGCCCTTGGCCCCGACCGGTCGGGGTGGCCGCGGCCGGCGTGGGCGCCTTGGCTGCTGGCCTGGCAGCAGCCGGTGCCAGTGCCGGCGCTGCAACCTTTACCGCCTCCGGCTTGCCAGCGGTCAGCGCACTCAAGGAATCGTTGGCGAACGCCGGGTTGGCGCGCGCCGGGGTGATGGCCATCAGGCTGTCGAGCTTGCCGATCTTGGTCAGGGCCTTTTTCACCTTGGTCAGCAACTGCTCGTTGGTGAATGGCTTGCCGACAAAATCGGAAACACCGGCCTGGATCGCCTGGATGACGTTTTCCTTGTCGCCACGGCTGGTCACCATGATGAACTGCAGCTGCTTCAACGCAGGCTGCTGGCGGCACCAGGTGAGCAATTCCAGGCCCGACATCTCGGGCATTTCCCAGTCGCACAGCACCAGGTCGAACGCCTCCTTGCCCAGCATGGCCATGGCCTTGCGACCATTGACGGCATCGTCGATCGTCATGCCCGGGAAGGCACTGCGCAGGCACTTGCGGACCAGGTCGCGGATAAACGGGGCGTCATCCACGACCAGCACATTCACTTTACTCATCGAAACTCCTTCTGAACCCGACTAGCCTACTGCCAAATACTGGCTACTTGCTACCACCTGGTAACGCCGGGCGTTCATCCGATCGTTCGCGGGTGCCTGCCGGCTCTCGGCCGTAAACGAAAACGCCCGGCCAAGGCCGGGCGTCGCTGCTCGGGGGCAACCTTACTTATCGTCAGATTCACCAGGAACATTAGCCTTTTCCCCATCGGTGGGCGCGGTGCCCTGCACTTCTGCAGTCATTCGCTTGAGGCCCATGTGACGCACATCGGTACCGCGGACCAGGTAGATCACCAACTCGGAGATATTGCGTGCATGGTCGCCGATACGTTCCAGTGAGCGCAGCACCCAGATCACGCTCAGTACCCGCGAAATCGAGCGCGGGTCTTCCATCATGTAGGTCACCAGTTCACGCAGGGCGGTCTTGTACTCCCGGTCGATGGTCTTGTCGTACTGAGCCACGGACAGTGCCAGGTCGGCGTCGAAGCGGGCAAAGGCGTCCAGCGCATCGCGGACCATGTTGCGCACCTGGTCACCGATGTGGCGCACTTCCACGTAGCCCCGTGGCGACTCGCCTTCTTCACACAGCTGGATGGCCCGGCGGGCGATCTTGGTCGATTCGTCACCAATGCGCTCCAGGTCGATCACCGACTTGGAGATACTGATGATCAGGCGCAAGTCGGAGGCCGCCGGCTGCCGACGGGCGAGGATACGCAGGCATTCCTCGTCGATATTGCGCTCCATCTGGTTGATCTGCTCGTCAACCTCGCGCACTTGCTGGGCCAGGCCCGAATCGGCTTCGATCAGCGCGGTGACCGCGTCGTTGACCTGTTTTTCAACCAGCCCGCCCATGGCCAGCAGGTGGCTGCGCACCTCTTCCAGCTCGGCGTTGAACTGCTGGGAAATGTGGTGGGTAAGGCTTTCTTTGTTGATCATGCTGTCGCTCCGCGAAGTTGCTAGCCGCTAGCTGCAAGCTTCAAGTGGTTCGTGTCGTTCCCTGGCTCCGCGCTAACCGCTTCATCTTGCAGCTTGCAGCTCGAAGCTTGCAGCTGCGCCAAAGGCGCTCTTAGCCGTAGCGCCCAGTGATGTAGTCTTCGGTCTGCTTCTTCGCCGGGTTGGTGAACAGGGTATCGGTGTCGCCAAACTCGACCAGCTTGCCCATGTACATGAACGCGGTGTAGTCCGAAACACGGGCAGCCTGCTGCATGTTGTGGGTCACGATGACGATGGTGTACTTGGCTTTGAGTTCGTAGATCAGTTCCTCGACCTTGAGGGTCGAGATAGGGTCCAGCGCCGAGCACGGCTCATCCAGCAGCAGCACCTCAGGCTCCACGGCGATGGTGCGGGCGATGACCAGGCGTTGCTGCTGGCCACCAGACAGGCCCAGGGCCGACTCGTGCAGGCGGTCCTTGACCTCGTCCCACAGCGCCGCGGCCTTCAACGCCCACTCGACGGCCTCGTCGAGCACGCGCTTCTTGTTGATGCCCTGAATGCGCAGGCCATATACCACGTTCTCGTAAATGGTCTTGGGAAACGGGTTGGGCTTCTGGAACACCATGCCCACACGGCGGCGCAGCTCGGCGACATCTTCGCCCTTGCGGTAGATGTTGTTGCCATACAAGTTCACGGCACCCTGTACGCGGCAACCGTCAACCAGGTCGTTCATGCGGTTGAACGTGCGCAACAAGGTCGACTTGCCGCAACCGGAGGGGCCAATGAACGCGGTCACGCGCTGCTTGGGAATGTTCATGCTGACATCGAACAAGGCCTGCTTGTCGCCGTAGAACAGGCTTAGCCCCGGTACCTCGATGGCCACGGTTTCTTCGGCCAGGCGCAGGCCCTGCTTGCTGCGGCCCAGGGCAGACATGTCGATGCCGTGGGTGTGGGATTCGTTCTGCATGGTTGACTCCGTTTGTAGCTGCAAGCTTCGAGCTGCAAGCTGCAAGTTTGGGCAAAGCGGCAATCTGCTTGGAGCTTGCCGCTTGTGGCTTAAAGCTTCAATCAGCTGTCCAGCGCCTTGTACTTTTCGCGCAGGTGGTTGCGGATCCATACCGCCGACAGGTTCAGGGCCGCGATCACCAGCACCAGCAACAGCGCCGTGGCGTAGACCAGCGGCCGCGCGGCTTCGACGTTGGGGCTCTGGAAGCCGACGTCATAGATGTGGAAGCCCAGGTGCATGATCTTCTGGTCCAGGTGCAGGTACGGGTAGTTACCGTCAACCGGCAGCGACGGCGCCAGCTTCACCACACCCACCAGCATCAGCGGCGCCACTTCGCCCGCAGCGCGGGCCACGGCGAGGATCATGCCGGTCATCATCGCCGGGCTGGCCATGGGCAACACAATCCGCCACAGCGTTTCGGCCTTGGTCGCACCCAGCGCCAGCGAGCCTTCACGCACCGTACGCGGGATGCGCGCCAGGCCTTCTTCGGTGGCCACGATCACCACAGGCACTGCCAGCAGCGCCAGGGTCAGCGACGCCCACAGCAAGCCTGGTGTACCCAGGGTTGGCGCGGGCAGCGCTTCGGGGAAGAACAGGCGGTCGATCGAGCCACCTAGCACATACACGAAGAAACCCAAGCCAAATACGCCGTAGACGATCGCCGGCACCCCCGCCAGGTTGTTCACGGCAATGCGGATCAGCCGGGTTACCGGCCCCTGCCTTGCGTATTCACGCAAGTAGACTGCCGCAAGCACGCCGAACGGGGTGACGATCACGGCCATGATCAGGGTCATCATCACGGTACCGAAGATGGCCGGGAAGATGCCGCCCTCGGTGTTGGCTTCACGCGGGTCGTCGCTCAGGAATTCCCAGACCTTGGCAAAGTAGGTGCGCAGCTTGGTAAAAGCAGACATGCCGTTTGGCTGGAGGGCGTGCACCACCTTGTTCAGGCTGATTTCCACTTCACGGCCGTTGCCATCGCGGGCCACCAGGCTGTCACGCGCGAGTGCCTGGTGCAGGCCGCCGAGGCGCGCTTCGATAGCCTGGTAGCGGCTGTTCAGTTCGGCGCGCTCGGCGTCCATGTCCGCCTGGGCGGTAGCGTCCAGCTTGCCGTCCAGCTCCAGCTTGCGGGCGTGCAGCCGCAGGCGCTCCAGGCCATGGTTGATGGCCCCGATGTCTTTCTTCTCCAGTTGCTGCAATTCACCGTTGAGCTGGTTGGCACGCTTGAGCCGCGCTTGCAACTCGCTCCAGGCAGCCGGGCCTTCGGCAACCACCCGGCCCTGTTCCTTGACGCTGACCAGGTAGCCATAGAAGTTGCCCCACTCGCGGCGCTCCAGGGCCATCAGGTCGGCCGGGCGCTGCTCGTCGACCAGCCAATCGCCGACCACCCAGGTGAAATCGCTGCCATAGAGGTCGCGGTTACCCACCTTGATCAGTTCACGGCTCATGAACTCCGGGCCCTGGTCCGGTACCGGCAGGCCGGCACCTTTGAGGCGGGCACGCGGCACGTCCTCCTGCTGCACCACTTCGCCAATCACCACCTGGCCAGCCTGGCCCGGCACCTGGTAGGTGGCCTGTACCAGGTCGGCCGGCCAGAAGTGGCCCAGGCCGCGCACGGCGATGACCGCCAGCAGGCCAACGGTCATGATCACCGCCATGGCCACTGCGCCGCCGCTCATCCACACACCGGGGGCGCCGCTCTTGAACCAGCCTTTGAGGGAATCCTTTTTCACGGATCGCTACCTTTCTATCAAAGCGACGAGTATTTCTTGCGCAGACGCTGGCGAATCAGCTCGGCCAAGGTGTTCATGACGAAGGTGAACATCAGCAATACCAGCGCGGCCAGGAACAGCACGCGGTAGTGGCTGCCGCCGACTTCCGATTCGGGCATTTCCACGGCCACGTTGGCGGCCAGGGTGCGCATGCCCTCGAACAGGTTCATTTCCATCACCGGCGTATTGCCGGTGGCCATCAGCACGATCATGGTTTCGCCCACTGCGCGGCCCATGCCGATCATCAGCGCCGAGAAGATGCCCGGGCTGGCAGTCAGGATGACCACGCGGGTCAGGGTCTGCCAGGGGGTGGCGCCCAGCGCCAGCGAGCCCAGGGTGAGGCTGCGCGGCACGCTGAACACGGCGTCTTCGGCGATGGAGTAGATGTTGGGGATGACCGCGAAGCCCATGGCGATGCCGACCACCAGGGCATTGCGCTGGTCATAGGTGATGCCCAGATCGTTGGTGATCCACAGGCGCATGTCGCCAGCAAAGAACCAGTTTTCCAGGTGCGGGCTCATGGCCAGGGCGAACCAGCCGATCAGCAGGATTACCGGGATCAGTATCGCCGCTTCCCAGCCGTCAGGTACACGCAGGCGTATCGCCTCTGGCAGGCGGGTCCAGGTGAAGCCCACCAGCAGAATGCCGAACGGCATCAGCAGGAACAGGCTGAAGACCCCCGGCAGGTGACCTTCCAGGTAGGGGGCAAGGAACAGGCCGGCGAAGAAACCGAGGATCACCGTCGGCATCGCCTCCATCAGTTCGATCACCGGCTTGACCTTGCGCCGCATGCCCGGGGCCATGAAGTAAGCGGTATAGATGGCGGCCGCGACCGCCAGCGGGGCTGCCAGGATCATGGCGTAGAACGCGGCCTTGAGGGTACCGAAGGTCAGCGGCGACAGGCTGAGCTTGGGCTCGAAGTCGGTGTTGGAAGCGGTCGACTGCCAGACGTACTTAGGCTCGTCGTAGTTCTCGTACCAGACCTTGCCCCACAACGCGCTGAAGGAAATTTCCGGGTGCGGGTTGCGCAGGCTCAGCGGCAGCAGCTTGCCGCCTTGTTCGATGATGATACGGTTGGCACGCGGCGACAGGGCCAGGATGCCCGGGCCTTCGGCGACGGGCTCGACCAGCAGCGTACGGTGCGCCGTACTGTGGAACACACCCAGCTGGCCGTTCGCGTCGAGCGCGATGAAGCCCTTGCGGCGCTCTTCGGCGTCGATCTGCACGATCGGTGCCTTGCCCAGCTGGAAGGTACGGATCTGCTTGAGGCGCGATTCGCCGTCCGGGTCGCGGGCCATGAACCACTGGGCCAGGCCGCCCCTGGAGTCACCGACGATCAGCGAAATGCCGCCCACCAGTTGCCCCGTGGCGGTCACTTCGGTGTCGGCACTGTCGGCCAGTTTATAGCGACCGTTGAGGCTCTTGTCGCGCAGGCTGAACACGTCGGCCGTGGCCCGGCCGTTGATCACGTACAGCCAGTGCTGCCGCGGATCGATGAAAATGTTCTTCACCACCTCGGTCATCTGCGGCAGGACGATGCGGTTCTGCTCCGTGGTGACTTCTTCGGTCAGCATGTTCTCGCTACGCGTCAACTCCAGCACCTGCAGTTGCGCACCGGTGGAGCCGGCCAGCACCAGAGTGTCACCGTTGGCATTGACGCTCACGTGCTCCAACGCACGACCCTGCTCGTCGAGCACGAATGGCTGCTCGCCGTAGGGGTAGTCGATGCTGGCGGTAATCGCCTTCTGGTTGTCCGGGTAGGTGATCTTGTAGGCGTGGTGGAACACCAGCGCCTGACCGTTGGACAGGCCCAGCACCACCAGCGGGCTGCCCGGCTGGTCGGCCCCGATCGAGGTGACCTGGGTACCGGCTGGTACCGGCAGGTCGATGCGCTTGAGCGCTTGGCCGGTCTTGGCATCGAAGAACAACGCCTGGCCTTTGTCCGAAACCCGCATGCCCACCAGGTTCTGCTCTTCCAGCGCGATCATCAGCGGCTTGCCGGCATCCTGCTGCAGCCAGGTTGGCTGCAGGGCTTGCTTGCGCGTCAGCTCGGCGCCCTGGAACAGCGGCAGCACTACATAAGCCAGGTAGAAGAAGATCAACGTAATGGCGGCCAAAACGGCAAGGCCGCCCACCAGCACATACCAGCGGGTCAGGCGGTCCTTGAGCGCGCGCAAGCGGCGCTTGCGTTGCAACTCGGGCGTATTGAAGTCAATGCGCACGGGCTGGGGTTTTTGGGTCATGTTGGAGTTGGCCAGATCATTCATGCGCACACCCTAGCGGTCCCGTGTGACAAAAACATTACAAAATGGTGACGCGCGAAAGCCCGCCGCACAGGTTACCTGGCTTCGGGCCGGGAATTCGTGGAAGAGGCCGGGCGGTGGCACCGGCCTCCCCTGCAATTACTTACTGCTTGGCAACGCTACCGGCATGCGACAGGCCCAAATCTGCCAGGGTCTTGTCGACGACCTTGGCCGGCAGCGGAATGTAGCCGTCCTTGACCACCACCTGCTGCCCAGCCTGCGACAGCACCAGCTTGACGAACTCGGCTTCCAGCGGTGCCAGTGGCTTGTTCGGCGCCTTGTTCACGTACACGTACAGGAAGCGCGACAGTGGGTAGGTGCCGTTCAGGGCGTTGGCTTCGTTGTCTTCAACGAACGCACTGCCTTCTTTCTTGGCCAGGGCTACGGTCTTGACGCTGGCGGTCTTGTAGCCGATGCCCGAGTAACCGATGCCGTTGAGCGAAGAGCTGATCGACTGCACGACCGAGGCCGAACCAGGCTGTTCGTTGACGTTAGGCTTGAAGTCGCCTTTGCACAGGGCCTCTTCTTTGAAGTAGCCATAGGTACCGGAGACCGAGTTGCGGCCGAACAGCTGGATCGGCTTGTTGGCCAGGTCGCCGGTCACACCTACATCACCCCAGGTCTTGACCTCGGCCTTGCCCCCACACAAGCGGGTCGAGGAGAAGATAGCATCGACCTGCGCCATGGTCAGGCCCTTGATCGGGTTGTCCTTGTGCACGAACACGGCCAGGGCGTCGACGGCAACGGGAATAGCGGTCGGTTTGTAGCCGTACTTCTGCTCGAAGGCTTGCAGCTCGACGTCCTTCATCTTGCGGCTCATCGGGCCGAGGTTGGCAGTGCCTTCGGTCAGCGCAGGTGGCGCGGTGGAGGAACCCGCCGCCTGGATCTGGATGTTTACGTTCGGATATTCCTTCTTGTAGGCCTCGGCCCACAGCGTCATCAAGTTGGCCAGGGTGTCGGAGCCGACGCTGGAGAGGTTGCCCGAAACACCGGTGGTCTTGGTGTACGTCGGGATCGCAGGATCGACAGCGGCTACCGCGTTGGCGGTTGCAACGCCAGCGGCGGCGAACGTGAGGGCCGCCATCAAACGCTTCAGTTTCATGCCTTGCTCCTAGCAGGAATATTGGGGTGCTGGATGGAACGGGCCCCAGTATCGGCAGGCCGCATGAACACGATATGACCTAATTGTGACAAATGGATTAAAGGCCATCATTTGTAGGGCCGCGCCAACCGCCAGCGCAGCTCAGCGTTTGTTGGCGAGCAGATAAACCCCTACGCCCAGCCCGACGGCACACAACCCCGCCACATAGTAGGCCGGCGCCATGGGGCTGATCTTGAGCAGCGCCGTCACCACCATCGGCGTCAGCCCGCCAAAGATCGCGTAGGCCACGTTGTACGAGAACGACAACCCACTGAAGCGCACCACCGCCGGGAACGCCTTGACCATCACATAAGGCACCGCGCCGATCACCCCCACGCACAGGCCGGTTACCGCATACAGCGGGAACAGCAACTCGGGCCGGGTTGGCAAGCTGTGGTAGAAGCTCCAGGAGGTTATCAGCAGCAACAGGCTGCCAATCACGAACACTCGGCCCGCGCCAAATCGGTCCGCCAGGCTGCCAGCGCTGATGCAGCCGAAGCTGAGCAGCACGATGGCCAGGCTGTTGGCCTTGAGCGAGTCGGTGGGGCTGATGTGGTAGATGCTCTGCAACAGCGCCGGGGTCATCAGGATGAGCACGACGATGGCCGCCGACAGCATCCAGGTCAGCAGCATCGACAAGATGATCGCGCCACGATGGTCGCGCAGCACCGCACGCAGCGGGAGCTCTTCTGCCAGGGCCTTGCGCTGCTGCATCTCGGCGAATACCGGTGTTTCGTGCAGCCAGCGGCGCAGGTAGACCGAGAACAGGCCGAACACACCACCCAGCAGGAAGGGGATGCGCCAGGCGTAATCCGCGACTTCTGCAGGGCTGTAAACTGTGTTGATCAGCGTGGCGACCAGCGACCCCAGCAGAATGCCCGAAGTCAGGCCGGCCGTGAGGGTGCCGCAGGCGTAACCGGTGTTACGCGCCGGTACGTGCTCGGAAACGAACACCCAGGCGCCCGGCACTTCCCCTCCGATCGCAGCGCCCTGGATAACCCGCATCAGCAGCAGCAGGATCGGTGCCCACATGCCGATCTGGGCATACGTTGGCAGCAGACCCATGATCAGCGTCGGCAGGGCCATCATGAAAATGCTCAGGGTGAACATCTTCTTGCGCCCGAGCAGGTCGCCAAAGTGGGCCATGATGATGCCGCCCAGCGGCCGCGCCAGGTAACCGGCCGCGAAGATGCCGAAGGTTTGCATCAGGCGCAGCCACTCGGGCATGTCGGCCGGGAAGAACAGCTTGCCGACCACCGTGGCGAAGAACACGAAGATGATGAAGTCGTAGAACTCCAGCGCCCCGCCCAGTGCGGACAGTGAGAGGGTCTTGTAGTCACTGCGGGTCAGCGGCCGCGAGGGCTGCTCGATACTGCTCGGCACGGAAGTCATCGCTGGTTGTTCTCTTTGTGGGGCATGCAGGCCGCTGGGCGCGCGGCTTCTGGATTGGGAGACCAGCGAAGATAGCAAATTGCCGAGGCGTGCTGATAGCGCTACCAAAACCCTACAGATATTCACGAATGTGCGGTCGTCGCTGGCCGTTATGCTCTATATACTGGCAACTCGTAGGAAAAGGTTGCGCCTAATGTGGGATGTTGTGCGAAAACGCCGGTCTTTATTGTCAGGCGGTTTCGCAGAGTTTCCCTACGGCCGCCCAGTGAAACGAAATCGGCGTAGTATGTTTCAAGCTGAATCGTTTACCCGGCCCTTGCGCCACACCAACGAAAGCGTCACGGGTCAGAGGCCCCATCGCATGATTGAGCTCGAACAAGAAGATCCTATCCCGCAGGGCGACCTGGCCTTGCAGATCACTGCACTCCCGCGCGAGACCAATGGGTTTGGCGACATCTTCGGCGGCTGGCTGGTCGCCCAGATGGACCTGGCCGGCACTGCCATGGCCAGCCGTGTCGCCGGTGGCCGGGTAGCCACCGTGGCCATCGACCGCATGGCGTTCCTCGTGCCGGTCGCCGTGGGCGCGCAGCTGTCGTTCTATACCCAGACCCTGGAAATCGGCCGTAGCTCGATCCAGATGATGGTCGAAGTGTGGAGCGACGACCCGCTGTCCAGCGAATGGCGCAAGGTCACCGAGGCGGTATTCGTCTTCGTCGCCATCGACGGCAGCGGTCGCACGCGCTCGGTGCCTCGTCGCTGAGCCTTGCCGGCGGTAAACTCATTGCAGGTGCCCGGGTCCAAGGCCCACTGGCAATCAATGAGACAAGTGCAATGGCAACCTTCCAGGTCGTAACCGAGCAACATGGCGAACTGAACTGCTGGCGTATCAGCAGCGACCACGCCGAACTCCTGATCGCCCAACAGGGCGCACAGATCCTCAGCTACCAGCGGGTGGGCGAGCCGCCACTGCTGTGGCTGAGCGACCAGGCCATCTTCGGCAAGGGCAAGTCGGTGCGCGCCGGGGTACCCGTGTGCTGGCCGTGGTTCGGCAACCTGCAGCGTAACCCCCAGGCTGTGCAGGCCATGTACAACGGTGCGCAGGCGCCTGCCCACGGCCTTGCGCGCGCCCGAGACTGGCAATTGCTGGGTATCGAGGAAGTCGGCCAGCAACTGCAGATCGAATTCGCGCTGCCAGAAGCGCAGGGTCAACTGCCCGACTGGCCGCATTCAGTCGAACTGAAACTGGTGATAGCGCTTGGCGAGGACCTGAAACTGAACCTCACCAGTCGCAACGTGGGCACTGCACCAGTCACCATCAGCCAAGCCCTGCACAGCTACTTTGCGGTCAGTGACGTGCGCCAGGTCCAGGTCGAAGGGGTGGAGGGGCTGAGTTACATCGAAACCTTGGCTGACTGGCAGCAGCGCCAGCAGCAGGGGCCGCTCACGTTCACCGGGGAGACTGACCGGATCTACCTCGGCGCCCCGCAAACGCTGAGCATTGTCGACCCGCACTGGAACCGGCGGATAACCCTGACCAGCAGTGGCTCGCGTTCGGCGGTTATCTGGAACCCCTGGACCGAACGGGCCAGGGAGCTGCCGGACATGGCCGATGAGGGTTGGCAACGGATGCTGTGCATCGAGACGGCGAATGTGTGGGATGACCTGGTGGAGTTGAAGCCTGGGGCCAGTCATTCGCTGGGCGTGGTGCTGGCTAGCGAAGCGCTTTGAGTACCCGGGACCGCTGCGCGGTCCTTTCGCGACACAAGGCCGCTTGTGTCTTGAGAGGGGATTAGAATCTGCAGCCGCAGGTGCCTAGAGCACGAGCAGGAGCAGAAGCTGTCATTCACCGTTCCACTTGTGGGAGCGGGCGTGCCCGCGAACACCGGCGCAGCCGGTGCCAGACACCGCGTCGCCTGCTTCGCGGGCAAGCCCGCTCCCACAATGAATCGCGCAGGCTTTTCAAATTTTGGGAAAGACAGTTGCTCCTACTGGCGATCGCGTGCCGTTGCAGGTGCGGCCTTGTGTGGCGAGGGCTCAGAGGTCGGCGTCTTCCACCACCCTCACCTTTGCGGCATCCAGCGCATAGGCGGCATCGGCCAGATCATTGCTGACCTTCTCCACCTTCAATTTGCCGGTGACCCACAGTGGGGTGTAGATGTCATCGATCTTCAGGCCTTTCGGGTAGCGCACCAGCACCAGCTGATTGGGCGGCGGAGGCGGTACATGGATGCACGCGCCCGGGTACGGCACCAGGAAGAACAACGTGCTGTTACCCTTGGCGTCGCTTTCCAGCGGCACCGGGTAACCGCCCAGGCGGATGTCCTTGCCATTCATGGCTGGCACGGTCTTGGTGGAATACATCACCGCCGGCAGACCCTTGCTCTGCTTGAGGCCGCCCTTGTCGGTGAAGGTACCCATGGCTTCCGGCGAGTTATGGTCGATTTCGGGCATCTGCTCGAGCGCCTTCTGGTCCGACTTGGGCATCAGTTCAAGCCAGTCGGTTTCAGGCAGTTCGGCATGGGCCAGGGTGCTGGCCAACAGCAGGGGCAGGAGAAAAAAGGCACGCATGACAATGCTCGGCAACTCGATGGAATTGCCGAGCATTCTAACCGGTATTCAGCGTTTCTTGATGAACCCGTAGATCACCAGAAGGACAATGGCACCGACCAGCGCGCCGAAGAAGCCCGCTGCCTGCCCAGCCTGGTAAATGCCCAGCGCCTGGCCGCCATAGGTGGCCAACAGCGAACCGGCAATACCCAGCAGGATGGTCATGATCCAGCCCATGCTGTCGTCGCCTGGTTTGATGAAGCGGGCCAGCAGGCCGACGATGAGGCCGATGAAGATGGTTCCGATGATGCCCATGGCAATCCCTCTGCAGTGAAAATGGAACAAGTCAAAGCCTAGACAGCACTTCGGCTTGTTGCCATTTCAGAGGGCAAGCCACTGGTAGAAGTTCGATCAGTTGCTGATCAGGGCCTCTACCTCGGCAATTTTGCGCTCGAGGGTAGCCATGTCGTGGCAGCGCAGGGTGGCGTGGCCAACCTTGCGGCCGGCCTTGAAAGCCTTGCCGTAGTGGTGCAGGTGGCAGCCATCGATGGCGATCACCTTGTCCACGGCAGGCACTTCACCGATGAAGTTGAGCATCGCACTTTCGCCCACCTTGGCGGTGGAGCCCAGCGGCAGGCCGGCCACCGCGCGCAGGTGGTTCTCGAACTGGCTGCATTCGGCACCTTCGATGGTCCAGTGACCGGAGTTGTGCACGCGCGGGGCGATTTCGTTGGCCTTCAGGCCACCGTCGACTTCGAAGAACTCGAACGCCATCACGCCCACGTACTCCAGCTTTTGCAGTACACGGCCTACATAGTCTTCAGCCAATGCCTGCAACGGGTGTGCCTGGCTGGCCACCGACAGGCGCAGGATGCCGCTCTCGTGGGTGTTGTGCACCAGCGGGTAGAAGCGGGTTTCGCCATCACGGGCCCGTACGGCCACCAGCGAGACTTCGCCGGTAAAGGGTACAAAGCCTTCCAGCAGGCAGGGCACACTGCCCAGTTCGGCGAAGGTATCAACCACGTCCTCAGGCGTGCGCAGCACCTTCTGGCCCTTGCCGTCGTAACCCAGGGTACGGGTTTTCAAAACGGCTGGCAGGCCGATGCTGGCGACTGCGGCGTCGAGGTCGGCTTGCGAGAGGATGTCGGCGAAAGCCGGGGTAGGAATACCCAGGTCGCGGAACATGCTTTTCTCGAACAAGCGGTCCCGGGCGATGCGCAGCGCTTCGGCACTGGGGTAGACCGGTACGAACTGCGAGAGGAAAGCCACGGTTTCGGCCGGGACGCTCTCGAACTCGAAGGTCACCAGGTCAACTTCGTCAGCCAACTGGCGTAGGTGCTCCTGATCGCCGTAATCGGCCCGCAGGTGCTCGCCCAGAGGCGCAGCGCAAGCATCTGGCGCCGGGTCGAGGAAAGCGAAATTCATGCCCAGCGGGGTACCCGCCAGGGCCAGCATGCGGCCCAGCTGGCCGCCACCGATTACACCGATCTTCATGGGTTGAGCCTCAAGCCTGGCGCGGGTCTGGGTTGTCCAGCACGGTGTCGGTCTGTTCCGTGCGGAATTGCTTCAGCGCAGCGTGGAATTGCGGGTATTTGGCGCCCAGGATGCTGGCCGACAACAGCGCCGCATTGACTGCACCCGCACGGCCGATGGCCAGGGTGGCAACCGGTACGCCGGCGGGCATCTGCACGATCGACAGCAGCGAGTCGACGCCCGAGAGCATCGACGACTGCACCGGCACGCCCAGCACCGGCAGGTGGGTCTTGGCGGCGCACATGCCCGGCAGGTGGGCAGCGCCACCAGCACCCGCGATGATCACCTCGATGCCCCGGCCCTCGGCCTCTTCGGCGTACTGGAACAGCAGATCCGGGGTGCGGTGGGCGGACACCACCTTCACTTCGTAGGGAATGCCGAGTTTTTCCAGCATATCGGCGGTGTGGCTAAGGGTGGACCAATCGGACTTGGAGCCCATGATCACGCCAACCAGTGCACTCATCGTCGAGCCTCTCCTGCAAGCGCCTTCTGGCGCGCTATAAAGCAACAAGCCACGCGGGTAGGCCGGCGTGGCTTGTCATACGGATTCTAATCGGCCCGGTGGCCGAAGGCGCGGGATTGTAGCGTACTTGCAGGCGGGCCGCCCACCCCTGCAAGCACATGACAGATAAAAGGGCAAGCTGTCTCGCGGGACAACTTTTTCCGGCTGCGATGCGTAACGGCAGTTGCAAGAGGATTGAACACCACTGTTCAACCTTCTCGGAGAAAAAGATGGCCAGATCATTTCTTGCCTCACTGCTGGTTTACATGACGATGGCCCTTCAGGCCTCCCCCACATGGGCTGCGAGAACCTTGGTGGTTACTATCTATCCGCACGATGAACTAGCCGATGTCAGCAACAAACAGATCGATAAAGACTACGTGCAGCCGTGGCTGGAAGAAATGCGCAGAATCAGCGATCACTCAATTGAGATCGTCTTCGCGCGTGATGTTGCAGGCATTACCGATATTCCTTATCGCCAGATGCCTCCAGAAGAGACCCACAGGGTCTTCACCGCTGCAGCGCATCCACAGTTCAGGTGGCAGAAATCGATTTTGCTGACGCGCGATAGTTTCGGCATCAATAGCGAAGGCGAAGAATACCTTGGCCTGGCCAAATTGGGCTATGCCCACGCGATCGCCTCACTGACCAGCTATGGCACCCTGGGGCATGAACTGGGTCACTTGATGAACGCCAATCACGAGGCAGCAGAGATACGCTACAACCCATGGCCATGCGAGACCTTTGTTTATCCGGCCCGCTTCTCGCTTCGGGCCAATTGCTACCGCTACAGCGACCAGAACAGAGCGACCATCGCCAATCACCTTGATCACGCGCTTCGTAACTGAAGAGGCTCACTCTGGCGCAGGCGTATTTTCCAGCTTGCGCCAGAGTAGCCGCACATTGGCCTTGCGCACCAGGGCACAGCGGTACAGGCGGATTTCCAGTGGTACATGCCACTGGCTGCCTCCGCAGATCGCCAATTCACCGCGTTCCAGCTCACCCCGCATCGAAAGCCGCGGCACCCAGGCGATGCCCATGCCTTCCAACGCCATGCTCTTGAGGCTGTCCGCCATGGCGGTTTCATAAACGGTGGTATAGCGCACATTGCGCTGGCGCAGCAGCAGGTTGACCGACCGCCCGAGGAAGGCCCCTGCGGTATAAGCCAGCAGTGGCACGCTACTTTCACCTTCCAGGTCGAACATGGGCCTGCCGTCGGCGCCCACCGCGCATACCGGCACCATTTCGGTATTGCCCATGTGCAGCGACGGGAAGATCTCGGCATCCATCTGCAAGGCGGCGTCCGGGTCGTAGAACGCCAGCATCAGGTCGCAACCGCCCTCGCGCAGTGCATGCACGGCATCCCCCACGTTAGTCGCAACCAGGCGAGTGGCGATATTCAGGCCGTCATTACGCAGCTGCGCTACCCAACGCGGGAAAAAGCCCGACGCCAACGAGTGCGCTGCAGCCACCTGAATCACCTCCCCCTGGCCACCTTCCAAGTGATGCAAATGGCGGAGAATTTCACCCAACTGGTCGACAACCGTGCGCGCGGTAACCAGAAACAGCTGCCCTGCCTCGGTCAGCTCTATCGGCGTGCGGGAACGGTTCACCAACTGCAGGCCCAACGCTGCCTCAAGGCTGCGGATACGCCGACTGAAGGCCGGTTGGGTGACGAAGCGCCGCTCTGCCGCCTGGGAAAAACTGCGGGTGGCGGCCAGCGCACTGAAATCTTCCAGCCATTTGCTTTCAAGGTTCACGAAGCACATCTCCCGTCGTGCACCAAAATGGAACACGCTCGAATTTCGATTGGCGTCACATGAATCACTATGCCGTTTGTGCATAGGTTAGCGTGCAACAGCATTGGCCGCAAAATCCCCTTAAGGCCTAGGATTGGCGCCATTCCGGCATGTGCCGGGTCAACATCGAGATGATATACATCATGTCCGCTGCTGCATCGTTCCGCGTCGAAAAAGATCTGTTGGGCACCCTGGAAGTACCTGCCGATGCTTACTACGGCATCCAGACCCTGCGCGCTGCCAACAACTTCCACCTCTCCGGTGTTCCGCTGTCGCACTACCCGAAACTGGTAGTGGGCCTGGCGATGGTCAAGCAGGCTGCTGCCGACGCCAACCGTGAGCTGGGGCACCTGAGCGATGCCAAGCATGCTGCCATCAGCGCCGCCTGCGGCCGCCTGATCAAGGGCGACTACCACGAGCAGTTCGTGGTCGACATGATCCAGGGTGGCGCCGGTACGTCCACCAACATGAACGCGAACGAAGTCATCGCCAACATCGCGCTGGAGGCCATGGGCCACCAGAAGGGTGAGTACCAGTACCTGCACCCGAACAACGATGTGAACATGGCGCAGTCGACCAACGACGCCTACCCGACGGCCATTCGCCTGGGCCTGCTGCTGGGTCACGACGCCCTGCTGGCCAGCCTCGAAAGCCTGATCCAGGCATTCGCCGCCAAAGGCAAGGAATTCGACCACGTACTGAAGATGGGCCGCACCCAGCTGCAGGACGCCGTGCCGATGACCCTGGGCCAGGAATTCCGTGCCTTCGCCACCACCATGACCGAAGACCTGCAGCGCCTGCGCTCGCTGGCGCCGGAGCTGCTGACCGAAATCAACTTGGGCGGTACCGCCATCGGCACCGGCATCAACGCCGACCCTGGCTACCAGGCCCTGGCCGTACAACGCCTGGCAATCATCAGCGGCCAGCCGCTGGTACCGGCTGCCGACCTGATCGAAGCCACCTCCGACATGGGTGCCTTCGTGCTGTTCTCCGGCATGCTCAAGCGCACCGCGGTCAAACTGTCGAAGATCTGCAACGACCTGCGCCTGCTGTCCAGCGGCCCACGCACCGGCATCAACGAAATCAACCTGCCAGCGCGTCAACCAGGCAGCTCGATCATGCCAGGCAAGGTCAACCCGGTTATCCCGGAAGCCGTCAACCAAGTCGCCTTCGCCATCATGGGCAACGACCTGGCCCTGACCGTTGCTGCCGAAGGTGGCCAGCTGCAGCTGAACGTCATGGAGCCGCTGATCGCCTACAAGATCTTCGACTCGATCCGCCTGCTGCAACGCGCCATGGACATGCTGCGCGAGCACTGCATCGTCGGCATCACCGCCAACGAGCAGCGCTGCCGTGAGCTGGTCGAACACTCGATCGGCCTGGTCACCGCCCTGAACCCATACATCGGCTACGAAAACGCCACCCGTATCGCCCGCGTTGCCCTGGAAACCGGCCGCGGCGTGCTGGAACTGGTGCGTGAAGAGAAGCTGCTGGACGAAGCAATGCTCAACGACATCCTGCGTCCGGAAAACATGATCGCGCCACGCCTGGTTCCGCTGAAGGCGTAACCGGCTGCTGCACACTGTCTCACCAGGTTAAGGGACTAGACACCTCTCAACCTTTCCAAGCCCGGGCTTATGCACCGGGCTTTTTTTTGCCTGCTGGCTTGCGCGGGCGCGTGACCTGCCTACACCGGTAGACGTGGGAGCGGCCTGGCGCCGCAAAGGGGCTGCACTGCGGCCTTTGAATATCGGCACACAACTTGCTCCATAATGTGTTCCAGGCCCACGGGATTACCCAGCATGCTGCACAGCCACCTGACCACCCTCAACGCGGTTTCGCTGATACTCAACGTCTTCCAGGCAGACGGTGCTGAGGCTTCGGCGCTGCTCGCCGGTAGCGGCATTGGCCCGGCAGACCTGGGGCACGCCGACGCGCGTATCACCACACAGCAGGAACTGCAAGTGTGTGCCAACGCCGTGGCCCGGCGCGAAGACATCGGCCTGGAGCTGGGTCAGCGCATGCATGTGTCGTGCTATGGCATGCTCGGTTACGCCCTGCTCTCCAGTGCCACTTTGGGTGACGCCCTACGCCTGGCGCTGCAGTATCCGGCACTGCTGGGAACAGTCTTCTCGCTGCGCTTGCGCGACGATGGCCAACGCGTCTGGTTCAGCGCCAGCGAGTACCACGACAACCCGGCATTGAGCGCTTTCAATGCCGAGTTCTGCCTGGTTTCGCTGAAAGTCATCTGTGACGACCTGCTTGGCCGCCCGCTGCCGCTGTTGGGGGCACGCTTCGAGCACCCTCGGCCTGACTACCATGCACGCTATGCCGGTGCGTTCCAGTGCCCCGTGGTGTTTGCGGCGCAAGACAATGCCTTTGCGTTCGAGCGGCGCTGGCTGGATACGCCGCTGCCGTTGGCTGACCCGATTACCCACAAAGCCATGAGCGAACGCTGCCGGCGCCTGAACCTGGAATTCACGGGTCGCCAGGCCTGGCTGGGGCGGATTCGCCAGTTGCTCACGCAACAGCTGGACGCCGCGCCAGGGCTGGACGGGCTGGCGCGGCAGATGAACTGCTCGTCGCGCACGCTGCGCCGGCATTTGCAGGCGCTGGGTAGCAGTTATCAGCAGCTGCTGGACGAACTGCGGTTCGAGCGGGCCAAGCAGTTGCTGGCCGATGAGCAGATGCCAATCTACCGCATTGCCGAAACCCTGGGGTTCA
>NZ_BCBD01000040.1:0-37981 GCF_001320345.1 Pseudomonas sp. NBRC 111127
GCCAGCCACGCTTTTCGGCGTAACGCGAGTACATGCGGAACAGGTCACCCGAGAAGATCGCGGCCTCGTCGCCACCGGTGCCGGCGCGGATCTCGAGGAACACGTTGCGGCCATCATTCGGGTCCTTGGGCAGCAGCATGCGCTGCAGCTGCGCCTCGAGCGTCAGCAACTGCTCCTTGGCTTCACGCACTTCTTCCACGGCCATTTCGCGCATGTCCGGGTCACTGTCCTTGAGCAGCGCCTGGGCACCTTCGAGGTCGTCCTGGACTTTGCGCCACTCTTTATAGGCAGCATAGACCGGCTCGACCTCGGCGTACTCACGGGAATACGCGCGAAAGCGCGTCTGGTCGGAAATGACCTCGGCATCGCCGAGCAAGGCGGTGAGTTCTTCGAAGCGGTCCTGGAGAATTTCCAGTTTGTTCAGCAGCGACGCTTTCATTGCGGGGTTTTGTCCGTCGAGCCCTCGTTGAGGGCAAAGAGTTCCTGGGCCATGGCCAGCGCATCGACGCGCCCCTCGGCCGAGAGCTTTTTCAACTGCACGCTGGGCGCATGCAGGAGTTTGTTGGTCAGGCCCCGGGCCAATTGAGCCAGTACGTCCTCGGGGTTGCCGCCGTTGGCCAGCAGGCGCTGGGCCTTTTGCAGTTCTTCGTCGCGCAGGCGCTCGCTTTGCTGGCGATAGGCCTTGAGCACATCCACGGCAGCCAGCTCACGCAGGCGCAGCATGAAGTCTTCGGCGCCGACTGTCACCAGTTCTTCGGCAGCCTGGGCCGCGCCTTGGCGGCTCTTGAGGTTTTCCGCCACCACATCGTGCAGGTCATCGACGGTGTAGAGGTAGACGTCATCGAGCTCACCGACCTCGGTTTCGATATCGCGGGGCACGGCGATGTCGACCATGAAGATCGGTTTGTGCCGGCGCTGCTTCAGCGCACTTTCGACCGCGCCTTTGCCAAGGATCGGCAACTGGCTGGCAGTGGAGCTGATGACGATGTCGCTGTTGGCCAGTTCCTGGGGGATATCGGCCAGCAGAACGGCATGCGCACCGAACTGTTCGGCCAGGATGCTGGCGCGCTCCAGGGTGCGGTTGGCCACCACGATGCGGCGCACGCCCTGCTCATGCAGGTGGCGGGCGACCAGGGTGATGGTTTCGCCGGCGCCGATCAGCAGGGCCTGGCTACGCCCCAGGTCGGCGAAGATCTGCTTGGCCAGGCTGACGGCGGCAAAGGCCACCGACACCGGGTTCTCGCCAATGGCGGTGTCGGTACGCACCTGTTTGGCAGCACTGAAGGTGGCCTGGAACAGGCGCCCGAGCAACGGCCCGACGGTACCGGCTTCGCGGGCCACGGCGTAGGCAGACTTCATCTGGCCGAGGATCTGGGGCTCGCCGAGCACCAGCGAGTCGAGGCCCGAGGCCACGCGCATCATGTGCTTCACAGCGTCGTGCTCTTCGTGCACGTAGGCACTGGCGCGCAGTTCGTCGAGGCTGAGGCGGTGGTAATCAGCCAGCCATTTGAGTACGGCGTCGGCGGACAGGTGGTCCTGCTCTATATAGAGTTCACTGCGGTTGCACGTCGACAGAATCGCCGCTTCGCGGCTGGACGTCAGTCGGCAGAGCTGCTGCAGGGCGTCTACCAGCTGCTCTGGGGTAAACGCCACGCGCTCGCGTACGTCTACCGAGGCAGTCTTATGGTTGATACCGAGTGCAAGAAAGGCCATGCGAAGTCGCTGGTTGTGACAGGAAGCCGATAATTGTCCTCTTTCGCAGGTTTCAGGACAACCACCGTTCGCTATTGCGCTGATAGCGCGGCGGCTATCGCCGGCTGCACGCCCGCCTGACCTGTGATTCCAGCCTCGGATCCTGCAGCCCCCGTGCCAGGATTATCACCATGGACCTCAGCGCTTGACGGACATCCATGCCCCTCATCTCCCTCCGCATGCCCTTCGCTCGGCCTCCTGAAGCCGCAATGTGCGGCGCCTGAACTACCGCGTGCTTAGAAGCAAAAACCGAAGCACGCTACGCCACTGAAGCAGCGGCACACTACAGACGCACTGGCTTGACCGAATGGAAACCCGACGTGACAACGTAACGAGGGGATCTTTCCTGCAAAAGTTCATGTGAATTACTTTTTTCGACATATCTGTGTCGATTTTTTCCATCGACTTGTAGTCCATTTCTGAATTGCAGCTCCAGCTGTTGCCTCACCCAATTTCAATGCCTAGCCTTTCCCATCACTGATCTGGATTTGGTTCCTCACCAGAAAATTAAAACCTGACAATGATTACCAAAGAGAGGTAAGCATGGCTTTTGACGCTTATATAAAAATCGATGATATCCCAGGCGAGGCCTTGGACGAAAAATACAACAAATGGATCGAAGTCACAGGTTACCAATTCGGTGTAAGCCAAAGCACTTCAGCCACCGCAAGCTCTGCCGGTGGCGCCACATCAGGCCGCACGGCCGTCAGCCATTTCACCTTCACCAAGTTTCTCGACAGTGCCAGTTGCAAATTGATGGAAGCCAGCTGCGCAGGCCAACATCTCAAGGAAGTTAAACTCGCACTCTGCCGCGCGGGCGGCGACAAGCTCAAATATTACGAAATCATTCTCGAAGAAGTGATCATTGCCGACTACACCCAAAGCGCCGCCGATGGAGTACCGATAGAGGTGGTGCAGCTCGATTACGGGAGAATCAAAACCACCTATACCCAGCAAAAACGCATTGACGGCTCCGGCGGCGGCAACATCGCTGGCGGGTGGGACCGGATCGGAAACAAGAAGTACGCCTGAGGGGGTCGCCATGTCTGAAGCCCGTGCGTTCATCAACCCCAGGATGCAGAACTACCACACCCTCAAGGCCGGCCTTGCGCTGACTGGGCATTCGGCCAGCAAGTTCGACATCCTGAATTCGCACATTTGCAACAGCGTGGTCAGAAGCGGCGAACTGGTGATCGTCGGTGACTGGTCAACGCCTTCCTGTACCAGTCAGGAGGCGTATTTGATGTCGAAGGCTACCGTGCCCCATATGGGGTTGATGCATAGCGGCCAGGGTGCCGATGAGTTTTTCGTAGACAATTTCGAGCAGTTGAAGAGTCTGCTCGCCCATGCGTCCATGGGCACGGGCGTGGTAAGCGATAGTTGGAGCAAGTATCTCAAAGCGATTCAAGACACCTTGCTGGAAATCGAGACGCTGCATAGAGAGCACATGAGCTCAGGGTCCCTCAAAGCCCGCGAGCAGTTTTACGCCAAGCGGGCGGGGCTTTTCACGAAGCTGGATGAGCAGTTGCGCAGGTTGGCGGCGTTCGGCTCAGGCTTGCGCAACAATGGCTCCATCAAAAGAATGCTAGCCATTTCCACGAAAAGCTATTTGCATACGGGTGAGATTGCAGGGTATGCGGATAAGGTTGCCGGTGTGAGCAAGGCTGCTAACCTGATAAAAAAAGGAACTTATTTAGGCATTGCACTGGAAGTTTCGAGTACAGGTCTATCAATCAATAAAGCCTGCACGGAAGGGAGAGAGGAAGAGTGCAGAAGAGCTAAAATTGTGGAGAGTAGTTCATTGGCAGGTGGCGTAGGTGGAGGCGTAGTTGGCGCATATGCAGGCAACATAGTTGGCGTAGCAGCTTGCGGCGTGGTTCTCGGAACCGTATCGGGCGGGCCTGGAGCTATCGCTTGCGGTGTAGCGGGCGGAGCCTTTGGGGGGATGCTAGGCGGGAAGTTCGGAAGCGATGGTGGAAAATTCATGGGAGATTTATTCTACGAACGGGTGATAAAGTGACCACAGCTCATGAAATTTTGGGAGCGGTGTTCGCCCTCCTTATCACCGCGATCTTCATATCCATGTCGATAACGCTATATTTGTCCCATCGCCTGACTGAACACATTGAATCGCTGCTACCCAACTGCAAGCTGATCAGTGAGAACAGAAAAACATACGCTGAACTTGGCTTTATCGGAAAAGTTTTTCGATTCGGGACAATATCTTTAATGTTAGTCTCCCCAAAAGCCTATGCACGTAAAGGCCTGATAGACATTAATGAAGTAAACCAACTACCGGCCCGCATAAAAAAATTACTTAGCAGACTCGTCATTATGTGCTTAGCACTTTTTCTCACACTGCTATTATTTAGGGCATGCCTATATGCTGCTGATCACTACCAAACCCTTTGAAAACCAGTATTGAAGCTCGAGCAAACGCTCCCGTTGTTATTGCTAATAACAGCGCCAATAGCATATGCGTGAACCTATATTAGCATAATGCTTAACATAGCAGTAACCGGTCTATAAATTCGCCATGCTTGAAGCGAGCCGCATATGTAAACTCTGCATCATTAGCTGGAGGCCTGGCTGGTAGCGCTGTAGGCGGTTATCTAGGAGGGAATATTGTTGCACCCGCAGTATCCGGCACTAGGAGTAGGGACTGCCGGACTAGGGCACTCACCTGCGCGGTCATCGGTGGCACTGCCGGGGCGAAGTTAGCCGGTGATTTCGCAGAAAAAAAAGGCGAGGTATTAGGTGACTTTTTGTATCACGAGTTCTCAAAATGACTAACATAGAGCCAGGACTGATCGCGCTGATCCTGATTACAGCAATGTTAATTGCCGCTAGCGCGCAAATTATTATTTCACACAAATACACCGAGCATTTTGAATCTTTCCTCCCCACCTCTCGCCTCGTATCTGACAACATCAAAAATTACCAGCACGCCGGACTCTTGGGCAAAACAATAAGAACCGGCCAGATTGCAACACTGTTGGCTATACCCAAAATCTTCATTTACAGGGGTTACGCTGAAATTGAGGAAGTAAAAAACTCCCCCCTCCGCGAAAAGCGCATTTTGTTAATCCTATGGATTATTCACATCACCTTGTTCATTGCCTTGATGCTGTCGCGTTATCTATGACTTCATGCCGATACGACTTGCCCCGAATCGAAACCTGACGTGGCAACGTAACGAGGGGAAATTTCCTACAAAAACCTGTACCGCTGGCCGCGATAATGAGTGTAGAAGAGCTAAATACGCCCATGGATCTTCCTTGACAGGCAGTGTCGCCGGGGGAGGGATAGCAGCAAGCTACGGTGGAAATATTGCCACTAGTACTTGTCTCGCTCTTGGCGTGCCAACAGCCGGTACAGGCGCACTCCTCTGCGCTGTTATTGGTGGGGCTGCGGGAGCCACGGGAGGAAACATGCTTGGCGGTGCTGTAGGGGAAGCGCTCGGCGAAGTACTGTATGAAAAGGTAGGCACCCAATGAGCACTGCTGTGGGCATTGTTGCATTTATAATTTTGGCCGCCATGATCATCACGCTTTGCGCATCCCTCTACATATCAACCTATCATCTTGGCAGGATCGAATCACTACTACCGAATAGCGCATTCGTAAGCGGAAATAAGAAAACCTTTTCACAAGCAGGCCTTATTGGCAAGGTAATGCGCACACTCTCAATATCAATACTGCTAACAGTACCAAAGATATATGCACGGAAAGGCTTAGTTGACCTTGATGAGGTCACGAGCTTCCCTATACGCATGAAGCGCACCCTGATCGTCTTAGGGGCTATGCACCCAACACTTATCGGAGCACTTATTCTATTCCGCATTTGGCTGCATACCCTGGACCCAAGCCGCAGTTGGTAGCGAGAGAATAACGTCAGCCGGAGAGCTACAGCAGGGCGTCTACCATCTGCTCTGGGGTAAACGCCACGCAGTGGTGCGCTTCGCGGGTGGCCGCCTTTACACCATCTGCGCTCGATCTCATAAACCGCCAAAAAACCCAAGCCAAACACTCGGCACAGCCACCACATCACGGAACCCTCTCCCACCACAAAGGTCGCAGTTAACCAGACACCACACAGGTGGGTTTGCCCCCGCGCTTGTGTCATCATGCTGCGACCGCCGGTGAGTCCTCCTATTAAGCCTTCTATGAACAAACCATACGCATTGCTGCTTGCCTTCGCCCTGCTCCAGGGCTGCCAGAGCCTGGCCCCGCAAAAGGCCGAGCCTCCCGTTGCCGATGCCGCCAAGGCTGAGGCCGAGAAGCCCGTGGTGTATGGATCGTTCAAACAAGACACGCTCTACAGCCTGCTGGTGGCGGAACTGGCCGGCCAGCGCAACCGCTTCGACATCGCCCTGGCCAACTACACCGACCAGGCCGAGAAAACCCAGGACCCAGGGGTTTCCGAACGCGCCTATCGCATCGCCGAGTACCTCGGCGCCGACGAGCCGGCCCTGGACAACGCACTGGTCTGGGCGCGCAACGACCCGCAGAACCTCGACGCCCAGCGCGCCGCCGCCATCCAACTAGCCCGCGCCGGCCGCTACGACGATTCCATGACGTACATGGAAAAGGTGCTGCAGGGCCAAGGCGACACCCACTTCGATTTCCTCGCCCTGTCGGCAGCCGAGACTGACCAGAGCACCCGCGACGGCCTGCTGCAAAGCTTCGACCGCCTGCTGGTCAAGTACCCGGACAACAGCCAACTGGTGTTCGGCAAGGCCCTGCTGCTGAACCAGGACAACAAGCCCGAAGAGGCGTTGGAACTGCTCGAGTCACACCCCCCGCAAAATGGCGAAATTGCCCCGATCCTGCTGCGCGCCCGCCTGCTTCAGGCACTGGACCGCGGCCCCGAGGCCCTGCCCCTGCTGCGCGGGGCCATTCGCGACAACCCGGACGACAAACGCCTGCGCCTGACCTACGCCCGCACCCTGGTCGAGCAGGACCGTATCGCCGATGCCAAGGGCGAATTCCTCAGCCTGGTCCAGCAATACCCCGACGACGACGAACTGCGCTACTCCCTGGCCCTGGTGTGCCTGGAGAACAAAGACTGGGACGAGGCCGAGGGCTACCTGCAGGAACTGGTCGAACGCGACAGCAACGTCGACGCCGCGCGCCTCAACCTGGGCCGTATCCGCGAAGAGCGCCACGACCCCGCAGGCGCCCTGCGTGAATACGCCCTGGTCGGCCCGGGCCCCGACTACCTGCCGGCGCAACTGCGCCAGGCCGACATTCTGATCGCCAACGGCCGTGGCAGCGAGGCCTCGCGCCTGCTTGCCGAGGCCCGCGAAGCGCAGCCGGACTACGCCATCCAGCTGTACCTGATCGAATCGGAAAGCTACAGCAACAACAACAAGGACGCCCAGGCCAACCAGGTGCTGCAACAGGCCATACAGCGCTACCCGGACGACCTCAACCTGCTTTACACCCGCGCCATGCTGGCCGAAAAACGCGACGACCTGGCGCAGATGGAACAAGACCTGCGCGCGATCATCGCCCGCGAGCCGGAAAACGCCATGGCCCTGAATGCCCTGGGCTACACCCTGGCCGACCGCACAACCCGCTACGCCGAGGCCCGGACGCTGATCGAAAAGGCCCACCAGCTGACCCCCGACGACCCGGCAGTGCTCGACAGCCTGGGCTGGGTGAATTACCGCCTGGGTAACCTCGACGCGGCTGAAACCTACCTGCGCCAGGCGTTTGCCAACTTCCCCGACCACGAAGTGGCCGCCCACCTGGGCGAAGTGCTGTGGGCCAACGGCAAACGCCGCGAAGCCCGCCAGGTCTGGGCCAAGGGCTTCGATGCCCAGCCCGACAGCCCCCTCCTGCGCAAGACCCTCCTGCGCCTGACCGGATCCGAGACCCTTTAACGCCATGTTTTTGCGCCATTGCATTACCTTCACCCTGATCGCCCTGCTCGCCGGCTGCGCCGGCTTTGAAAGCCGCGAGGCCCTGCAGGGCCATGGCGACCCACAGCAGTGGCGCGCCCATAAAGAGCAACTGAGCAGCCTCGACGGCTGGCAGATCAACGGCAAGGTCGGCATCCGCGCACCGCGCGATTCGGGCAGCGGCACGCTGTTCTGGCTGCAACGCCAGGATTACTACGACATTCGCCTGGCCGGCCCGCTGGGCCGAGGTGCCGCCCGCCTCACCGGTCGCCCCGGCGGCGTGGTGCTGGAAGTGGCCAACCAGGGCCGCTACGAAGCCCCCAGCCCCGAAGCCCTGCTGGAAGAGCAACTGGGCTGGCGATTGCCGGTCTCGCACCTGGTGTGGTGGGTACGCGGCCTGCCCGCCCCTGACAGCAAGAGCACACTGAGCCTTGACGGCGACAGCCGCCTGGCCACCCTCGACCAGGATGGCTGGCAGGTGCAGTACCTGAGCTACACCGAGCAGAACGGCTACTGGCTGCCCGAGCGCCTGAAGCTGCACGGCCAGGACCTGGAAGTGACCCTGGTGATCAAGGACTGGCAGCCGCGCCAGCTGGGGCAGTGAGCCCATGCACACCCTGACCCTGCCGGCACCGGCCAAGCTCAACCTGTGGCTGCACATCATTGGCCGCCGCGCCGACGGTTACCACGAGCTGGAAACGGTGTTTCAGTTTCTCGACCACGGCGACGAACTGCACTTCGCCCTGCGCGATGACGGCGTGATTCACTTGCATACCCCTGTCGAGGCGGTGCCGCACGACAGCAACCTGATCGTGCGTGCTGCGCGCAAGCTACAAGCGCAATCAGGTACCCCATTGGGTGCGGACATCTGGCTGACCAAGGTCCTGCCCATGGGTGGCGGTATCGGCGGCGGCAGTTCGGATGCTGCCACCACCCTGCTGGCCCTCGCCCACCTGTGGCAGCTGGATTGGGACGAAGACCGCCTGGCCGCCCTGGGCCTGAGCCTGGGGGCGGATGTACCGGTATTCGTGCGCGGCCATGCAGCCTTCGCCCAGGGCGTGGGCGAACAGCTGACCCCGGTCGACCCGGAAGAACCCTGGTATGTCGTGCTGGTGCCGCAAGTGTCTGTCAGCACAGCAGAAATTTTTTCACATCCGCAGTTGACACGTGATTCACTGCCCCTTAAGATGCGCCCCGTTCCCAAGGGAAACAGTCGAAATGACTGCCAACCGGTGGTAGAGCAGAATCACCCAGAAGTTCGCAATGCGTTGAATTCACTGGGAAAATTCACCGAAGCTCGATTAACCGGCACTGGAAGCTGTGTGTTTGGGGCCTTCCCAAGCAAAGCCGAAGCTGATAAAGTTCTGGCCCTTCTTTCAGCGATCCAAACAGGGTTTGTGGCGAAAGGAAGCAATGTTTCGATGTTGCATCGCAAGCTGCAAAGTCTGGTCAAGAAGTCGGGCGCATAAGCGTTCGCAAGCAACAGATACAGGGGCGTCGCCAAGCGGTAAGGCAGCAGGTTTTGATCCTGCCATGCGTTGGTTCGAATCCAGCCGCCCCTGCCATTTTCCTTATACTCATCCAGGTATACCCTCAGCCTCCAGGTACTGCGCGTGTCCAAGATGATGGTCTTTACGGGGAACGCTAACCCCGATCTAGCTCGGCGTGTAGTACGTCAGCTGCATATCCCTCTCGGTGACGTCTCTGTCGGTAAATTCTCCGACGGCGAGATCAGCACTGAGATCAATGAAAATGTTCGCGGTAAAGACGTTTTCATTATTCAGCCGACCTGTGCCCCGACCAACGATAACCTGATGGAACTGGTAGTGATGGCCGACGCCTTCCGCCGCTCCTCAGCATCCCGAATCACCGCCGTGATTCCTTACTTCGGATATGCCCGCCAGGACCGCCGTCCGCGTTCGGCACGTGTAGCCATCAGCGCCAAAGTCGTCGCTGACATGCTCACTGTCGTTGGTATCGACCGTGTACTCACTGTCGATCTGCACGCTGACCAGATCCAAGGCTTCTTCGATATCCCCGTCGACAACATCTACGGCTCGCCCGTACTGGTAGACGACATCGAAGACCAGCGTTTCGAGAACCTCATGATCGTATCCCCGGACATCGGTGGTGTTGTGCGCGCACGCGCCGTCGCCAAGTCCCTGGGTGTCGACCTGGGTATCATCGACAAACGCCGTGAAAAGGCTAACCACTCCGAGGTCATGCACATCATCGGCGACGTCGAAGGGCGCACCTGCATCCTGGTAGACGACATGGTCGACACCGCCGGCACCCTGTGCCACGCGGCCAAAGCCCTGAAAGAACACGGCGCTGCCAAGGTTTATGCCTATTGCACGCACCCTGTCCTGTCGGGCCGCGCGATCGAGAACATCGAGAAGTCGGTACTGGACGAGCTGGTGGTGACCAACACCGTACCGCTGTCCGCCGCTGCTCAAGCCTGTGACCGTATCCGCCAGCTGGATATCGCACCGGTTGTCGCTGAAGCGGTACGCCGTATCAGCAACGAAGAATCGATCAGCGCGATGTTCCGCTAAGCGGAACCCGTGTTGATATGAAGCGCCCCGCCCCAACCTGTGTTGGGGCGGGGCTTTTTTGCCATCCCCGTCTGGCGCTGGTCGCAAACGCCATTCGGGAGGCTATTTTGGAGAAGTAAAATGACCGATTTCATCCTGAACGCCCAAGCGCGTACTGACCTGGGGAAAGGTGCGAGCCGCCGCCTGCGTCACTCCGCCAGCATCCCTGCCGTAGTTTACGGTGGCGATAAAGAAGCCCAGTCCCTGACCATCGTGGCCAAGGAAATCGCCAAACTGTTCGAAAACGAAGCTGCCTTCAGCCACGTTATCGAACTGAACGTCGACGGCGCCAAGCAGAACGTCGTGGTCAAGGCCATGCAGCGTCACCCAGCCAAAGGTTTCATCATGCACGCCGACTTCGTTCGCGTCGTAGCTGGCCAGAAGCTGACCGCTGTTGTTCCAGTGCACTTCATCAACGAAGAAGCACCGGTCAAGAAAGGCGGCGAAGTTTCGCACGTTGAATCGCAGATCGAAGTTTCCTGCGAAGCCAAAGACCTGCCAGAGTTCATCGAAGTCGACCTGGCCAACGCTGAAATCGGCACCATCATCCACCTGTCGGACCTGAAAGCTCCGAAAGGCGTAGAGTTCGTCGCTCTGGCCCACGGTGATGACAAAGCTGTTGCCAACGTTCACGCTCCGCGCGTTTCCGCCGAAGCTGCTGAAGAAGGCGCTGCCGAGTAATCCACTCGCACGCCGGCGTTGATCGGGTTACAGTGCCGCGCGCACTGTAGCCCACCAACTCCAAGGAAGAGCCCCTGACGTGACCGCCATCCAGTTGATCGTCGGCCTGGGTAACCCCGGCCCCGAATACGAACAGACCCGGCATAACGCAGGGGCTCTTTTCGTTGAACGCATTGCCAGCGCCCAGCGTGTTTCGCTGACCGCTGACAAAAAATATTTCGGCCTGACGGCTAAGTTCAGCCATCAGGGCAACGACGTTCGTTTGTTGATCCCCACCACCTACATGAACCGTAGCGGCCAGGCCGTGGCGGCCTTGGCCAATTTCTTCCGCATCAAGCCGGAAGCGATCCTGGTGGCGCACGACGAACTCGACCTGCCCCCGGGCGTTGCCAAGCTCAAGCGCGGCGGCGGTCATGGGGGGCACAACGGCCTGCGCGACATCATCGCGCAGCTCGGCAACCAGAACGACTTCCACCGCCTGCGGCTTGGCATCGGCCACCCGGGCGACGCCAAACTGGTCTCCAACTTCGTCCTGGGCCGCGCGCCGCGCGCCGAGCAGGAGAAGCTCGACGCCAGCATCGATTTTGCCCTCGGCGTGCTGCCGGACGTGCTTGCCGGCGATTTCGCCAAGGCGATGCGCGAACTGCACAGCCAGAAGGCCTGATTTCCTTTAGAGAGGGGAATACCCATGGGTTTCAATTGCGGCATCGTCGGCCTGCCCAACGTCGGCAAGTCCACCCTGTTCAACGCCTTGACCAAATCTGGCATCGCGGCGGAGAACTTCCCTTTCTGCACTATCGAGCCGAACAGCGGCATCGTGCCGATGCCCGACGCGCGCCTGGCTGCGCTGGCTGAAATCGTCAAGCCGAACCGCATCCTGCCGACCACCATGGAGTTCGTCGACATTGCCGGCCTGGTGGCCGGTGCATCGAAAGGCGAAGGCCTGGGCAACAAGTTCCTCGCCAACATCCGCGAGACCGACGCCATTGCCCATGTGGTCCGCTGCTTCGAAGACGAGAACGTGATCCACGTTTCCAACAGTGTGGACCCCAAGCGTGACATCGAGATCATCGACCTCGAACTGATCTTCGCTGACCTGGACAGCTGCGAGAAGCAACTGCAGAAGGTCGCACGCAATGCCAAGGGCGGTGACAAAGAAGCGCTGGCACAGAAGGCCATCCTCGAGCAGCTGATCCCGCACTTCACCGAAGGCAAGCCGGCACGCAGCCTGATGAAGAACATGGGCGCCGAAGACAAGGCGGTCATCCGCGGCTTCCACCTGCTGACCAGCAAGCCGGTGATGTACATCGCCAACGTCGCCGAAGACGGCTTCGACAACAACCCGCACCTGGACGTGGTCAAGGCCATTGCCGAGGAAGAAGGCGCGGTCGTGGTGCCGGTGTGCAACAAGATCGAAGCAGAAATCGCCGAGCTCGACGATGGCGAAGAGAAAGACATGTTCCTCGAGGCCCTGGGTCTGGAAGAGCCAGGCCTGAACCGCGTGATCCGCGCCGGTTACGAACTGCTCAACCTGCAGACCTACTTCACTGCTGGCGTGCAGGAAGTTCGCGCCTGGACCGTACGCGTGGGCGCCACCGCACCCCAGGCGGCCGGGGTTATCCACACCGACTTCGAAAAAGGCTTCATCCGCGCTGAAGTCGTGGCCTATGACGACTTCATCCAGTTCAAGGGTGAAAGCGGTGCCAAGGAAGCTGGTAAGTGGCGCCTGGAAGGCAAGGACTACATCGTCAAAGATGGCGACGTGATGCACTTCCGCTTCAACGTCTGATGGATGCCGTGGAATTCCACGGTACTTGAAAGACTTCAAAACCCCCGTGATCGCCAGGCGATACGGGGGTTTTGTGTTTTTGGGCCACCATTTTCATCCATTGAGATCCGAGCGTTCGTTGACTACTCTTCCGGGTACGACGCCCATAACCCGATTTCAAAAACCGGGTATGGCGAAAACCGGAGATCAGACGATGCTTACTGATACCCAATGCCGCACCGCGAAGCCCAAGGACAAACCTTATAAACTCACGGATGGAAAAGGCCTGTATCTCGAGGTCAAACCCAACGGCACCAAAGCGTGGCGCTACCGATTCAGTATCCGTATCACAGACACCACCAAGGAAAGCACCTTCGCGGTGGGTGACTATGCCATTGCGTCCCGTGGCGAGAGTGATGAAGACGCCCTGGCACGTCGTAAAGGTCGACGCTTTACCCTGGCAGAAGCACGCGAAGAACGTCTCAAGGCCCGAGACCTGGTGAAACAAGGCATCAATCCCGCCAGACATCGACAACTGCTACGCATCAAGCAGCAGCAAGACAACGCCACTACATTCGAGGCGGTCGCGCGGGAGTGGCTGGCACTCAAAGACTGGGAAGACATCACCAAGGTCAAGCGTCTGGAAATGCTCGAACGCGTAGTGTTCCCGAAGATTGGTCCGTGGCCGATCAAGAGCATTACCCCCGCCCACATCCTTGATGTGCTCACTACTTCCGCCAAGAAAAACGGCCTGACGGTCGCTGCGGCGGCTAAACGGAGCATGTCCGGTATTTTCGAACTCGCCGTCTCGACGCTGCGAGCAGATACAGACCCGGTCTATCCAGTCCGCCGCGCCCTGCCCGCTAACAAAACTCAGCACAAACGTCCGCTAACAACCGATGAAATTGGCCAGCTTTTACGCGACGTGGAAGGCCACTGCGGGCGTCATGAAACAGAAATCGCCTTTCGCCTGATGTGGCTGACGCTATGCAGACCCAATGAAGCAGTCGAAGCCCGCTGGGCAGAGTTCGACCTGGATGCAGCTCGCTGGCGTATCCCGGCCGAGCGAATGAAGAAGCGTAAAGAGCACAACGTGCCCCTGCCAACTCAGGCTGTCGCAATGTTACGAGGCTTGCAAACCGTCACTGGCAAATACGAACACCTCTTCCCCCATCGAGATGAACGCTCGAAACCCATGGTCGCGGCGTCGTTTCGCCAGATGCTGAAATCCCTGGGCTGGAGTGGGAAGTACAGCCCTCATGCCACCAGGACCACGGGGAGCACCCGCCTCAATGAATTGGGCTATCCGGGAGATTGGATTGAGCGTCAACTTGCCCATGCTGAACCGAACGCGGTGCGACGCACCTACAATCAGGCGGAATACTTGGCAGATCGCACAGTCATGATGCAGCAGTGGGCAGATATGCTCGACGCATGGATGCGCGGGGAAACGAATATTACGCCGATCACCAAGAGCATGGCCCGATAATGACGCGTCCACGGTGTGGCGACAGCGGCGACACTGGCGACATCCCACGTGCGACTTGGCCGGCAGCAGGCGACATCGGTGGCGACTGTCGCCGTGGTACGACGTGAACGACGGCTTTTCAGTCAAAGTCCCTGCGCATAGGAAGGCTCCGCATTCCCATGCACAGGGGCTCGCATCAAGAAGGCGACAAACCGCCCATCGTCCACTCACCACCACTCACGGCTACCTCTTTCCGCTATCGAATTTTGGCGCAATGAGCAGTGCCTAACTTGATTGACCCAGCCATCCCACCGGCGCTAGAAAGAAGCCTCGAAGCGCTGCCGCTGGCAGCACCCAGGTGACCCGAACCTTCAAGGTCACGCCGCTTTATGCGGTGGTTCTCCCAAGGGCGATTAGCATCCGGCAGCTCGCCCGGTCACCTTCCCGGTGATGGGTGCTCTTTAACCTCATGGCCCTCGTGCGCCAGCTACACCGTACTGCGCTGTCCTGCAGCAACCTCCGATTCTTGCGCCAACTTGCGCCCGTTTCTTTTTCCAGAAAAGAGACGGGCGCTCCTGACACTGCTGCAGCCCTGATCGCACATGGCTTTGCGGCAATCCCCCTCGTGACAATCGGCGTGACAAACGCCGATGTCACCAGCAACAGCGCTGTAGATGATGGTGCCGCAGCCCAGGGAATGGACTGCACCTGACTGACAGTCAGGCATGCCCCGGTCATCGCATTGCTGCTTGCTTGTGGCTCAGGATCTCGCGGCGCTGGTCTCGTCAGCCAGTGCAGCCTCCAGCCGCCCACCGCTATCGGTGCTCAGGAGGCCAGATCATGAGATGCCCTTGCTCTTGGTCGTAAGGAGCCGCCAGTCCCGCGTCAGTGGACACCCTCACAGGTCGCAGGGGCCTTGATCCCTGATAACACTCAGCATTCTTGGCGGGATGACGTGAGGATGGACTTCAGGCTAGCTAAGAGAGGACACAGATCATGGCTGTAGTTGAAACGCGAGGTGGGTGGAAGGTCAGTCCCAAGACTAGCGAAGCCGGCCCCATTCAAGCTTCACGAAAACCTGAAGTTGGACACCTCGTCATCGCAAGGGCTATTGTTTGGTAACCTCTACGCTTACTGGTTCACTGAGGATTGTAGCGAGAGGCTACAAGCTTCACCTGGGACGTAGAGGCTGAAGACGGTGATAGATACTAGCCTGGTGGCGAAGCTAAAGGCTGAGAATGCAAGATTGGTCGCCTTGCTGGATGCTCATGGCATCGATTGGCGTCTGCCGGCCGAGCCAGTCAAGATCGAGGTTGTTCAAGCAGAACACACACAACAATTCGGCACAGAAGCAAAGCTTGCCCTATTCCGGAGCTTGTTTCGTGGTAGGACAGACGTTTATCCAATTCGCTGGGAAAGCAAGGCAGGCAAATCAGGATACACACCCGCCTGCGCAAATGAATGGAAACCTGGCGTTTGTGAAAAGCCCCGAATTAAATGCGGGGACTGCGGTAATCGTCAGCTACTTCCTCTCACCGATGAGGTCGTTTATCGCCATCTAGCTGGTGAAGTGGTTATTGGCATCTACCCCCTGCTCCCGGATGACACCTGCTATCTTCTGGCGGTCGACTTTGATGAAGCCGAATGGCGTGATGATGCACGAGCCTTCGCTCAGTCGTGTCATGAACTGAACGTACCAATGGCACTGGAAATATCCCGTTCAGGTAAAGGCGCTCATTGCTGGATTTTCTTCAAGCAAAGTGTTCCCGCTCATGATGCCCGACGTCTTGGTGCGGCAATCATCAGCCATGCATGTGAACGTACACGCCAATTGGCACTCACTTCTTATGATCGGTTGTTCCCAAATCAGGACTACATGCCTAAAGGCGGCTTCGGAAATCTCATCGCGCTTCCATTGCAAAAGCGAGCCAGAGCTCACAACAACAGCGTTTTTGTCGACAGCGAGCTTGAACCTTATCTCGATCAGTGGGCCTTCTTAGCATCGGTTCAGAAAATGCCTCCGGAGGATATTCCGTTCGTTGTCACCCAAGCGATTGGGAAGCAGGACCCTACAGGAGTCATGTATGTTGACGACGACGGCGATGCAGAACCTTGGAAGGCTCGTGAGTCAAAGTCACCAAAATTGACGTGCCCATTGCCAGCCTCTATCAACGTCACGCTGGCTAACATGATTTACTTTGAAAAGTCGGCGTTGCCGCAACCATTAGCAAACCAGCTTGTCCGGCTAGCCGCGTTTCAAAATCCCGAATTCTACAAAGCTCAAGCCATGCGCATGTCGGTGTGGAACAAGCCGAGAATAATCGGTTGCGCCCAGAACTTCCCCAAACATATTGCGCTGCCACGTGGCTGCCTGGATGCTGCACTGGAGCTGCTAGGGGTAAATGGCATCTCCCCTGAGTTTCAAGATGAACGCTTCGCCGGTGACCCGATTGACGTGAGTTTCCTCGGGACCTTGCGTCCAGACCAGGAAGATGCCATCGGCAAAATGCTGAATCATGATACCGGAATTCTTTGCGCACCTACGGCGTTCGGCAAAACGGTCAGCGCAGCTGCATTGATTGCTAGACGTGGCGTTAATACATTAATACTTGTGCATCGGACCGAATTATTAAGACAGTGGCAAGAACGCGTGCAAGCGTTCTTGGGTGTTGGCAAGGGTGTGGTTGGAACGATTGGGGGCGGAAAAGCAAAACCTACAGGCATCATCGATATTGCCGTAATGCAATCGTTATCGCGAAAAGGTGAGATCAGCGATCACGTTAAAAACTACGGACAAATTATCGTCGATGAGTGTCATCACTTGTCAGCAGTGTCATTCGAGGCACTACTGAGAACCACGACTGCGCGATACGTGCTGGGCCTCACGGCAACCCCAGTGCGACGAGATGGGCAACAACCAATAATTTTCATGCAATGCGGACCGATCCGACACTCTGCTGCTCGACCGGCGAGCGCACCTCATGATCTATCTGTCGTGCCCAGACTGCTACCAAAGCCAGTTGTGGTCCCTGACGGTTCTGGAATCCAAGACGTTTTCCGGAAGTTAGCAAGCGACTCTGAGCGGACAGCCAAAATCGTCTCGGAGATCGAACTGGCATACAGCCAAGGTAGAAAAATTCTAGTTCTAACAGAACGGACGGAGCATGTGGATACCTTGGAGCTTGAGTTGAAGCAGCGCGTGAATAACCTTTTCACACTTCATGGGCGAATGCCTAAAAAACAACGAATTGCCCGTATGCATGAGCTTGAGTGCCTTGCCCCGGATGCACCACGAGTACTGTTGGCGACGGGGAAACTAGTCGGTGAAGGCTTCGATCATCCGCCATTGGACACGCTGGTGCTGGCAATGCCCATCTCATGGAAGGGAATCCTCCAGCAATATGCAGGACGATTGCATCGGTCACATGCCGACA
This sequence comes from Pseudomonas sp. NBRC 111127, assembly GCF_001320345.1. Classification (NCBI taxonomy): domain Bacteria; kingdom Pseudomonadati; phylum Pseudomonadota; class Gammaproteobacteria; order Pseudomonadales; family Pseudomonadaceae; genus Pseudomonas; species Pseudomonas sp. NBRC 111127. The sequence goes on from NZ_BCBD01000040.1 coordinate 17,603, forward strand.
AAGCCGACGTGCGAGTGATCGACTTCGTTGACGAGGGCAGTGCCGCGCTAATGAGAATGTGGGATAAGCGCCAAGCAGGTTACAAAGCGATGGGCTACCGCATGACCGACCCCTTGATTACCATGGACCTAGTTTGAATACGGTTTGACGGTTCATACGCCACTACTCCGCTGCAATCGCGAAACCATAGTTATCCTCAATATCCGGTTCGTTAGCCGCTTACACTCGAAACCCAATATCACTCAGGTACTGCTCGGCAGTAGTGCCCAGACAAAAACGAATGGTGGTAAAAAAACCCGGCCAACGTTGACGGTAATAGCGCTCCGCAAGTGAGCGCAAGGCTTCCTCAGGACGAATGTTCTGAAGGCGCAAGCTCTTCTTATTGCGTTCTATATCCCAGTGAACACGTAAGCGCGCCTCACACAAGCGAACGCAATTGAGATTGAGCATATCGATTGTGTGCTGCACCAACTCCTGGGTACTAGGGTGCTTGTTCCCCGGCAGCGCCGTGCGGGCACAGGCCTGCTCATCGGGAAGCAATCGTCCTGTACTTCTCTCCAGGAAAAACAGGCTTGGGAAAGAAGGTAAATTTGTTGGATTGATGACCCAGCCCTCGCAGCTTTCAGCAAGCTTGCCAGTTCCAATCATCTGATCCTTGTAGGCATCACAACTGAGGTTGGACGGTAACGGATCTAGCGCATAGGGCGCCGGCACATGGCGCTGAGATCCGCCCATGCAGACTGCGATCATGTTCTGCCAATCAAGTGCCCAATTATGGGCCGTCGCGGTATCCGATTTGGGATGAAAATGCTCCACTCGACACTTAAGTGAATCATTGTCGCGGATGTCAATTTCACAGTAGCCACACAGTCCGCCCTGCCCATTGACTAAGCGAAACCGGATAGCCTCGTACGCAGTTCGACCAGTTGCGTCGCCCCGCATCTGATCCCAAGTACTCCGCAAATTCCCTGCACGATACCCCGCCAGCTCATCGGGTTCATCAAGCCTAATGACTTGCTTCATTCACCCAACTCCCACTTACGATTCTCAATCTGAAGATCAGCATCAAGCAGTGCTGGCTCCTGCCCCTGATAGCGCTCATCTAGCTTTTTGCGCAGTTCCAGAGCTCGCGGACTACTCCACTGGTCTCTATCAACCAACGCCAGGTACTCCTTCAACTCTTGAGTCGCAAGGCTGGCTGGAGGACGTACTTCATCAAGACCCAGCACCTGCCGAAGCATACGCTCCGGCTCCGAGCCTTCGGTGCCTGGTGGCGCGGAATAGACCTTATTGTCCTTCAGTATGCGGATGCACTCGGAAGGCACGGACGTCAACACTTGCGGGCTATGAGTGGTTATAACGAACTGGATTTGCGGGAATACTTCTCGCAATTGGGTAAGGATGATTTGCTGCCAACGTGGGTGCAGGTGCATGTCCACTTCGTCGATCAGCACCACGCCGCGTGTTTGCCTTGCTGCATCGCCCCCCAGATGAGGGTTGAGTTTGATACAGCGATAGGCGATATCACCGATCATGGCTAGCACACTTCGGATGCCATCGCTGAGTTGGTCAACATCCAAGGTGCCATGTAGGTCATGGCTGAGTACCAACGAGCTTTCCTGAGTTACGCTGAATTCCAACTGGTGCCATCCGGTCGTCGTACTGAGAAAGCTATCGATGGCTTGCTGGACAACACGAACACGATCTTCTGCAGCCTGCAGTTCCTCAACACGTGCGCGCCTTTCAAGCTGGCGAATTTGCTGTTCGCGCAGACTCTGAAATGCCCAGATGAACCATTCCTTGAAGTGCTTGTAGGATGAGGCCGGATCCAGGCAGTTCAGGTAGGCGAATGTGCGGACATAAAAGTCGGTTTCGCGAGTGTCATCTTTGCCTTTCAAATTTTCAGTCAGGCGCTTCTGCGCCCAGAGCCGCCCAGTACCGTAGTAGCCAAATACCGGCAGATCCAAAGTCGGCTTTTCCGGGTCTCGGATTTGATCCTGGACAGCACCAGCCCACTGCCGCATAAACCCGGTATCACCGTCATCCTTGGTCTTGGTAGCTCTGGCTTCTTTATCTCGATAGCGAACCCATGTAGAGACTGCCCCGCTACCAAAGTCTCCAGACATAGTTACCCGAGCTGGTAACTGCCGGGCCATATCTCCACTGGTCAGACGCAACAGGCGCACGTCATCAATAGCGATAGCGTTACCAGGGTCATTGAATGCATTACGTGCGAGGTCGAAGCTATTGACAAAGGGCCAGAGCGCGATACGAATAGCATCCAACAGGGTTGATTTGCCCTGGCCATTTTCAGCCACCAATACGGTTAGCTGTGAATGCAAGGGGACTTCCAGATCTGCGTAACAGCGGAAGTTCTCCAGACGCAACAGATCCAGCTTCACAGGCTTTCCTCCGGCTTAATCACTAGGGATAACATCTCACTCAAGTCGCATTTGACTCTGGCAATGTCGAACTCCAGCTCGCTCTTGAATGGATGCTTAATGTAATAAAGGCTACTCACCTATCGGCCATCCACCAGTAAATTGGCAAGAATGTATTTTTCGCCCGGATTGTAGCGGGAGAAGATCTCGTTCTTGGTGTGCTCCGCGATCATCGGATCGAATAGATGCGCCAGTTGGATACACCACGCCTCCAAGGCCAGCTTGAATTCGCTAGCTGGGGCATCAACCGCCAGAGCTATACTAGCCTGGGCCAGCTCAAGGCGGGGCTCGTCGCTGCGAAGCAGTATCTGGTCACCGTGACCACCGGCACATTTCTGGTAGCCGACGCGGACCGCCGAGTCACCAGCCTTGTCGACACTTGTGCCTTTAACCACCTCGTCGCCATGCAGGCCGCGAATCTGAGCGTCTTTTGCGATGTCCTCCAGACTGACCATTCGAGTTTCTACAAATTGTCAACTTTATCAGTCTACTTGAATGCCGCCGACCTCGTCACTCGACCCTCTCAGAAAGAAAGCCCCGATAGACGACGGCTTGGACATCTGCTTGACGGGACGTCGGCTCCACCGAGGCAAATTCACCTGGCTTGGCACGCGCCACGGTTCACAAATGGAGCTGAGCACCGAACTGCTACACACCTTGACACCGGGCTCACCATAGCAGAGAGGTTTGGTCAAATGCCTCAGCGTGCGGAGAAAAACGCAACCGCAGTGACAGCAAAGTCACACGCCACTCAAACCGGGCGCTAAACCGGGTATGACACATATCGACTCGTACTAAAACCCAGACCTTATGAGGCCTAAGCGCTCTGACTTCTGGTTTAACGTCTAAGCGGTAGCCTGCAGTGACCAGAAACCCCTTGCGGCTCATGCCTCAAGGGGTTTTCGTTTTATGTGGCCCGCGCCGGCCTTATCGCTAAGGCGACGGCCGGGCTTTTGCAGGACAATATATAACTTTTTGATTTAACAGGGCCCTTGTGGGAGCGGGCGTGCCCGCGAACACCGGCGCAGCCGGTGCCAGACACCGCGTCGCCTGCTTCGCGGGCACGCCCGCTCCCACACCGGCCGCGTCTCGCTTACGAACTGAGTTCTCTGCGCGACAGCCCAGCCCGTAGCGCTGGGTAATCTCCCCCAATGAATCGCGCAGGCTTTGCGAATTTTGAGAAAGACAATTGCTCCGACCTGCTCCGCCAGTCGGGTATGGCCAAACGCCGGGCTGCCAGCGCATCACTTCACAAATTCCTGAACTGATTATTTGTCGCCAGCGATTTTTCCCACCGGCAAGCCCCACCAGAATCGCTTCACCACAATCATAAAAACCCGTGAGGCCACCCCGTGGACCAGACCCTGCAGGTACGGCAAGCCGCCGCCGACCTTGTTGCCGCCTTCGCCAGCAACGACACCGCCCGCTACTTCGCCTGCTTCAGCGAAGACGCCACGTTCCTTTTCCATACCTTGGCGCAACCCCTGATGTCACGCCGGGCCTATGAGAAGGTCTGGGCCCAGTGGCAGGCCGAAGGGTTTGCCGTGCTCGCCTGCGCGTCCACCAACGCCCAGGTCAGCCTGCAAGGCGACGTGGCGATCTTCATGCATGATGTGGCCACGCATCTGCGCATCGGCGGTGCCGAGCACCAGCTGAACGAGCGCGAGACCATCGTGTTCCGCCGCCACGCTGACCAGTGGCTGGCCTGCCACGAACACCTGTCGGCCGTGTCGCCGGCCTGATCACCTTTTTGCGGCCCTGCCGCCCTGCCATCGCACCCACAAGAAGGCTTGCGCACTGCGCCGGCCCACAACAACCGCGCTGGAGCATCACCATGAGCCACTCGACCGGTATCGAGACAAACGGCGTAGAACAGATCCCCGCCGATCAACGCGACGCCTCCCCGCTGGACCTGTTCCGCCTGATCTTCGGCGGCGCCAACACATTCGCCACCGCCGTGCTCGGCAGTTTCCCGGTGCTGTTCGGGCTGTCGTTCCAGGCGGGGGTGTGGGCCATCGTGCTCGGCGTTGCCGTTGGCGCGCTGATCCTGGCACCGATGGGCCTTTTCGGCGCGCTGAACGGCACCAACAATGCGGTCTCCTCGGGCGCGCACTTCGGCGTGCACGGGCGCATCGTCGGCTCGTTCCTGTCGCTGCTCACGGCAGTGGCATTCTTTTCGCTGTCGGTATGGAGTTCGGGCGATGCCCTGGTCGGCGGCGCCAAGCGCCTGGTCGGCCTGCCGGAAACCGACCTGACCCTGGGCCTGGCCTACGGCCTGTTCGCAGTGCTGGTGCTGGTGGTGTGCATCTTCGGCTTCCGCTTCATGCTGTGGGTCAACAAGATTGCCGTGTGGGCGTCGAGCCTGCTGTTCCTGCTGGGTATCGCTGCTTTTGCCGGGCCGTTCGACGCGGGCTACGCAGGCAGCGTCAACCTGGGCCAGGCCGGCTTCTGGGCAGCTTTCGTCGGCGCTGCGATCCTGGCGATGAGCAACCCGGTGTCATTCGGCGCCTTCCTCGGTGACTGGTCGCGCTACATTCCACGCGAAACCCCCAAGGCGCGCATCATGCTGGCGGTGATAGCGGCCCAGGGTGCCACGCTGATTCCATTCCTGTTCGGCCTGTGCACCGCCACCCTGGTGGCTACCCAGGCACCGGACTACATTGCCGCCAACAACTATGTCGGCGGGCTGCTGGCAGTCGCCCCCAGCTGGTTCTTCCTGCCGGTGTGCCTGATTGCGGTGATCGGCGGTATGTCCACCGGCACCACGGCGTTGTATGGGACAGGCCTGGACATGTCCAGCGTGTTCCCGCGCCTGCTCAGCCGTGCCGGCGCCACGCTGCTGATCGGGGTGCTGGCGATCGGTTTCATTTTCATCGGCCGCTTTACCTTCAACCTGGTGCAGAGCGTGTCGACCTTCGCCGTGCTGATCATCACCTGCACCAGCCCGTGGATGGTGATCATGATCCTCGGCCTGGTCACCCGCCGTGGTTTCTACCACGCCGATGACCTGCAGGTATTCACCCGCGGCCAGCGGGGTGGCCACTACTGGTTCCTGCACGGCTGGAACTGGCGCGGCATGGGCGCTTGGGTCCCCAGCGCAGTGGTCGGCCTGTGCTTCGTGAACCTGCCGGGGCAATTCGTCGGACCGTTGGGCGACCTGGCCGGTGGCATTGACCTGAGCCTGCCGGTCACCCTGGGGCTGGCCGGGGTGCTGTACCTGCTGCTGCTCAGCCTTTTCCCCGAACCTGCCGGCGTGTATGGCCCGCAGGGCCCACGCTGGGTGCGTTGCAAACAGGCTGCGCACACGCCTGTAACCACTGCCGAAATGGCCTGACTGGAAACCACCATGACCACTTCCCACTACATTGCCGGCCGCTGGGTCGACGGCCAGGGCAGCGACTGCATCAGCGTCAACGACCCTGCGCTGGGCCAACCGTTTGCCGAACTGATAGCTGCCAGTGCCGAGCAGGTCGACCAGGCCGTGGCCGCCGCACGTGCAGCCCTGCCCGCCTGGAAATGCACCAGCGCCAGTGAGCGCGCAGCGTATCTGCGCGGCTTCGCCGAACAGCTTGGGCAACGCCGCGAAGCGCTAGTCGCCCTGCAGATGCGCAACAACGGCAAGCCGCGCCACGAGGCAGAAGTCGACCTGGACGACGCCATCGCTACCTTCAGCTATTACGCCGAGCTGGCTGAACAACTGCCTGGGCAAAACCGCGACGTACCGCTGGCTGCCCCGGGCTTCACCGCCCGCACCCGCCTGGAGCCGGTGGGCGTGGTCGGCCTGATCGTACCCTGGAACTTCCCACTGGTGACCAGCGCCTGGAAGCTTGCCCCGGCCCTGGCCGCTGGCTGCACCGTGGTGCTCAAGCCCTCGGAAGTAACCCCACTGTGCGAACTCGCCTACGGCCAGATCGCCGACACCCTGGGCCTGCCGGCCGGGGTGCTGAATATCGTCAATGGCAAAGCCGAGACGGGTGCAGCGCTGAGCAACCACAACGGCCTGGACAAACTGTCGTTCACAGGCAGCAATAACGTTGGCAGCCAGGTGATGCGCAGCGCAGCGGCGCAATGCCGGCCGGTCACGCTGGAGTTGGGCGGCAAGTCGGCGATCCTGGTGTTCGATGACTGCGACGTCGATGCGGCGGTGCAATGGATCGTTGCCGGCATCTGCTGGAATGCGGGCCAGATGTGCTCGGCCACATCACGCCTGCTGGTACAGGACGGCATTGCCGATGCCCTCCTGCCGCGCCTGCAGGCAGCGCTGGAAAACCTGCGGGTGGGCAGCCCGCTGAGCGAAGAAGCCGACATGGGCCCACTGACCAGCCAGGCCCAGTGGCTGAAGGTGGCCGGCTACTTTGCCACGGCGCGGGAGGAAGGTTTGCAGTGCCTGGTCGGTGGCAAAGTGCTGGACCGTGGCGGCTGGTTCGTCAGCCCTACCCTGTATGCCGATGTGCCTGAAGGCAGCCGCCTGTGGAACGAAGAAATCTTTGGTCCGGTATTGTGCGCACGGCGCTTCGCCAGCGAACAACAGGCAATTGCCGAGGCCAACGACAGCCGCTTCGGCCTGGTGGCGACAGTGTGCACCACAGACCTGGCGCGCGCCGAGCGGGTGGCCGATGCGCTGGAGGTGGGCCATGTGTGGATCAACTCGGTGCAGGCGGTGTTCGTCGAGACCTCATGGGGTGGCACCAAGGGCAGCGGTATAGGCCGTGAGCTGGGCCCTTGGGGCTTGTCGGGCTACCAGTCGGTCAAGCATGTGACACAGTGCCTGGGGTGAACTGTGCGGGGCCGTTTAGCGGCCCCTTTCGACAGCTTCTGCCATTCATCTAGTCGCGTGCCACTGGCATGAAACGCATCACGGCGCTTCGTCAGCCGGGCGCGCAGCTTCCTGTACCAGCACCATGCTCTGCGGCGAAGACAAGGCGATACCCTCGTCACGCAGCCGCCCAAGGATGGTGAACAGCAGGTCACTGCGGGTACCCGACACCTGGCGCGGCCCGGCCACATAGCCACTGACCGCGATCACCATGCCATTGCTGGTCAGGTCCTTGAACGACACCGAGCTGGCGGGCGCATCCAGAATTGCCTCGTGTTCATGGTAGGCCGCCAGCAGCAACTCACGTACACGGTTGGCATCCGTATCCAGCGGCAGGGTCAAGGTGATGCCGACCACCCCCAGGGCGTTGCCCATGGTCACGTTGCGCACGTTCTGCGAGATGAACTGCGAGTTGGGTACGATCACCGTGGAACGGTCGGACATCTGGATTTCGGTAGCGCGCACGTTGATGCGGCGAATGTCGCCTTCGACGCCGGCCAGGCTGACCCAATCGCCGACCTTCACCGGGCGTTCGGTGAGCAGGATCAGGCCCGAGATGAAGTTCTGCACGATCTGCTGCAGGCCAAAACCGATACCGACCGACAAGGCACTGACCACCCAGGTCAGGCTGGTCAGGTTGATGCGCAGGGTCGACATCACCAGCATGGCCAGGAAAATGAACCCGAGGTAGCCCACCAGGGTGACCAGCGAGGCACGCATGCCGGCGTCCATGTCGGTTTCCGGCAACAGCCGTTCGCTGAGCCAGCGCTTGACCACCCGGATGGCGAACAAGCCGCCGAGCAGAATCGCCATCGCCAGCAGAATGTCCTGCGGCACGATGTTCAGGTTGCCCAGCAATTTGCCACCGGTACCGTCCCAGTCGCCCAGGCTGAGCAGCAGTTCGCTGGGGCTGGTGCCCGACGGCATCAACGCCAGCAGCAGCGCCAGGAACAGCACTACGGTGCGGCCGATACCGGCCAGGATGGTGCTGGCCTGGGCCTGGTGACGTGGCGCCAGCCCCAGGGTCGACGCCAGTGCCAGGCCGCCGGGCTGGCGTGGCGACAGCAGGGTTTCGCACAGGTCGCCGAAGAAGCTGGTCAACAGGTAGGCGCACGTGATCACCAGGCTGACCCACAGCAACTTGGCCGTAAGGAAGTAGGCAAGGGTCAGGTACCCGGTCACCATGGCCAGCATGATAACCCCCAGCCAGATGACCATCACGAACGGGATCAACCCGCCCAGGCCGGTGGGGCGTTCCAGCTCATGCTTGCGCAGGGTGCGGCGGTAGCGCTGCAACGCGCCGGCGAAGATCATCGCCACTACCAGCGCGGTCAGGCCGTTCACCGCCACGGTCAGCGCCAGGCTGGCACCGATCACGGTGTTGATGCGCTCCATGGTCATCATGACCATCAGTGCCAGGGCCAGCACCTTGGGGAACCAGCCCAGCGCGCTGGCCACTTCGTCGTGAATGGCCGGCAGGCGCCAGGACGGGCGCTGCAGCATCAGCATGGCACGGCCCAGGCCCGCGATGAACGCGCTGAACACCACCAGCGCCAGGATGTGGTTGACCAGGCTGGCGATATCGCTGCCCAGTTCGGCATTGCTCTCCAACCCCCAGCGCAGCAGGGAAACCGAACCGGCGATGGTGCCCAGGGTTGCCAGGCTGACCCCCAGCGCCAGGGCACTGCGGCGTAGCCGGCCTTCGGGCAACCAGCGGACCATGGCACGGGCCAATAGCCGCTCTATCCACAGGCGTACCAAGGTCCAGACCAGGATGGCCGCTACCAGGCTGGCCATGAACGGCCAGCGGTGTTCGGGGCTGAACGCGCTGCCAATGGCAACGGCTGCTTCGCCCCGCAGGTCGCGCAGGCGCGCCACGTCATCCTGGGTGGGGCGGATGATGCTCTGCCAGAATGCCGGGCTCAACGGCGAGGCGGCGCGGCTGGTAATCTGCGAGTTGAACTGGCTGCGGCGCAAGTTGACGATTTGCGTGGACAGGTCGCGGGCCGACTGAGTCAGCTTGGTGGCCTGGTCCTGCTGGGCGACCAGGGCCTTTTTCTCGGCCTCCAGGGCCTTGCGCTGCTGGGTCAGGGCCGCAGGCTCGTCAGGCTGGGCCGGGCCAACCACCTTGAGCTTGTCGTCGAGCTTTTCCACATCGGTGGTGCGCTGCGCACTCAAGGCATCAGCCTGGCGCTGAACCTGCATGGCCGCCAGCCGCAACTGCGACAGCAGGTCGTCGTTGGCGTTACTGCTGACGCCTTGGCGAATCTGGTCCAGGCTATCGCTCAACTGCTCGATACTGGCGTTTTCATCCACTGCCGGGGCTGCGGCGTTGGCCGGGTTGGACAACGGCGTGGCAGGGGCCGCCGCGGCCGGGCCGGTGAGCACCAGCAGCAGCGCCAGCATGGCCATCAGGCCAGGGCAAAAACGAACAAGGCTCAGACGCCTCATCGAATATTCCTCTTTACAATCCGATTTGGCGGGGGATTCTACGCGGCTTCAAGGCATCAGGAGAGTGCCGTTTCTCGCGTCAGCAGTTGCTGCTTGCGCGCCACGCCCCAACGGTAGCCGCTGAGGTCGCCATCGCGGCGCACCACGCGGTGGCAGGGGATGGCCACGGCGATGCGATTGGCCGCACACGCCAGGGCTACCGCCCGCACCGCCTTGGGCGCGCCAATGCGTTCGGCAAGGTCGCTGTAGCTGATGCGGCTGCCAGCGGGCACCTCGCGCAGGGCTTGCCACACGCGCTCCTGGAACGCTGTGCCTTGTACATCCAGCGGCAGGCCCAGGCCCAGCGCCGGGGCCTCGACGAACCCCACCACCTCGGCAACCAGTTGCTCATAACCGCGGTCACCGCCGATCAACCGGGCCTTGGGGAACTGATCCTGAAGTTCATGCAGCAGGGTTTCAGGGTCGTCGCCCAGCAGAATCGCGCAAATGCCTTTGTCGCTTTGGGCCACCAGGATGGCGCCCAAGTAGCACTGGCCGAGGGCAAAATGAATGGTGGCCCCTGCGCCCCCGGCGCGGTACTGCCGGGGGCGCATGCCCAGGCGCTGGTCGGCGCTGGCATAGAAGTGGCTGTTGGAGGTGTAGCCGGCGTCGTAGATGGCATCGGTGACCGAGCACCGAGCATCTTCCAGGTGTGCGCGCAGGCGCCGGGCGCGAAAAGCGCTGGCGTAGGCCTTGGGGGTAACGCCGGTTTCGGCTTTGAACAGCCGGTGCAGGTGATACGGGCTGACGGCCAGTTGCGCAGCAAGCTGGTCAAGGCTGGGGCTGGGGTCGCTGGCTTCGATCAGGCGGCAGGCGCGGATGACTAGCTGGCTATGGCGCGCCGCACTGGGCTTGGCGCCAGCGGTGCAGCGCTTGCACGCACGATAGCCAGCGGCCTCGGCCAACGCAGGGGTATTGAAGAACTCGACGTTGCCGCGCTTGGCCAGCCGCGACTTGCAGTTGGGGTGGCAATAGATGCCGGTGGTGCGCACGGCATAGACGAAGTGCCCGACCGCAGCGGGGTCGCGGGCTTCGACGGCTTGCCAGCGTTGGTCGGGGGTGGTGTAGGCGGTCATTGGGTATGCTTCCAGACTCGTGCGGCCGGCTCCGGCCTTGGCGGTGTAAAAACCTCAGGCGCGCCACAGGTACCAGGCCGCCACGGTTCGGTATGGCCGCCAGGCGCCGCCCAGCGAACGCATCTGCGCCGGGGTCGGCGCCTTGTCCAGGCCCTTGAGGCGGCGATACCCCTCGCGCACGCCAAAATCGTCGACGGGCAGGATATCCGACCGCTCCAGGCTATAGATCAGCAGCATTTCCACCGTCCACCGCCCTACCCCGCGCAGCGCTACCAAGCGTTCGATCAGGGCGTCGTCACTCATGGCCAGTGCTGCTTCGCGGGTCGGCACCAGGCCGTCCAGCCTGGCTTGGGCAATGCCTTGGATAGTCGCCATCTTGCTCGCCGAAAAACCGCAGGCGCGCAGGGTTTGCGGGCTTGCGGCCAGTAACTGCTCGGGCGGCGGAAACGCATGCTGCGGGAACAACGCCAGCAACCGGCCCAGGATAGCCTCGGCCGCCCGGGCATGCAGCTGCTGGTAGGCAATCGCGCGCACCAGCGCCTCGTAAGGTTCGCGGCCAGGGGTGGCCTGGTGCAGGCATGGCCCGGTCGCGGCGACATGCCGCGCCCAGTCAGGGTCGAGCGCCGCCAGGTATTCGCCGGCTTGGCGGTAAGCCGCAGGGGAAAGGTCGGCCAGAATCATGGCGGCTCCATCAAGTCGAGTGCAGGTGCAGCTTAGCGCAGCCGTTCATCGGGGGAACGCCGGTTCTTGCGCGGCTAATTCCTGGCCCACCATTGCCCCGCGCCTCCTCCGCGCATAGAATTGAGAACTGTTCACATTCGCACACCTCATGGGACCGGCCTTGGCAACGATGCAGATCAACGACACGCTCAAACCGGCCGAGGTCGCTCTGCTCTACCAGTCCCACCATGCCTGGCTGCGTGGCTGGCTGCGCAGCCGCGTGGGGTGCAGTGAACATGCGGCCGATCTGGCCCAGGATACCTTTGTGCGGGTATTGCGCGCGCGCCAGGCATCGCCTTTGAAAGAACCGCGCGCCTACCTGAGCAGCATTGCCCGCGGATTGATGATCGACCAGTTCCGCCGACGCGCACTGGAGCGGGCCTACCAGCAGAGCCTGGCCCAGGTGCCAGAAACCGAAGTGCCCAGCGAAGAGGCCCGGTTACTCATCCTCGATGCCCTGGCGCGCCTGGACCGCGCCCTGGATCAGCTCAAACCGCGGGCGCGCCAGGCCTTCCTGCTGGCCCAGCTGGACGGTTTGAGCATTGTCCAGATCGCCCGGCAGTTGCACGTGTCGCGCGCGACAATCGAGCGCGACCTGGCCAGCGCCCTGGGCGTCTGCTACCGGTTGCGCTACGCCGATGCCTGATGCCACCCCCACCCAAGCCCAGGTTGACCAGGCCATCGACTGGCTGGTGAAGCTGCGCTTCGACAGCCCCTGCCCGCGTACCCGGCAACAGTTTGAGCAATGGCTGGCCAGCCACCCGCATCACCCACTGGCCTGGCAGCGCGTGAGCCTGCTCAGCGACGAACTGGCAGGGCTGCCCAAGGACCTGAGCCGGCGCACCCTGGAAGGCAGCCAGCAGCAGCGTGGCAGCCGACGCAACCACCTCAAGCTGCTGGCGCTGCTGGCCGTCGGCGGCAGCCTGGGCCTGGCGGCGCGTGAACCACTGGGTTTACCTGAGCTGCTGGCCGACAACAGCACCGCCGTCGGCGAGCGTCGCCAGGTGCAGGGGCGCGACGGCAGCCGTATCCAGTTGAACACTGCCAGCGCCATCGACCTGGACTACAGCGTTGAACAGCGCCAGCTGGCGCTGCTACGCGGTGAAGTGAGCCTGGAGAGCAACGCCAACGACCACCGGCCGTTCCTGATCGAAACGCCGGTTGGGCGGCTGGTCACCCAGGACGGCCAGTTGCTGCTGCGTGAAAACCGCCAGGGCCTGCTGCTGGCGGTGCGCCGTGGCCAGGTCACGCTGTTCCCCGCCTCGGCACTGCGCAGGCAAGTACAGCCGGGCGAGACCTTGCAGGTGTGGCGCGACGGCCGTGTCCAGGCCGTAACGTTGCACAGTGACCCGTGGGGCTGGACTGACGGCGTACTCAGCGTGCAGCAGATGCCGCTTGGCGAGTTTGTCGCCGAACTGGGCCGTTATCGCCCGGGCCTGCTGCGCTGTGCGCCGGAAGTGGCCAGCCTGATGGTGTCTGGCACCTTCCAGTTGAGCGACACCGGCGCCATCCTGCACCTGCTCAGCCGTAGCCTGCCGGTGCGGGTCGAGTACCATACCCGGTATTGGGTCAGCATCGCAGCCGCCTGACGCGTGCGGGCGCGGCCTTGTATCGCGATGGGCCGCAACGCCGCCATTCATGACCGAAGCAACCCCGAAGCCGTCAGTCCGCCAACGCGCGCAGGCGGCCCGCAGCCCGAAACGACTGCCGGGCAAAGCACACGAACAGCCCGGCCATCAGCGCCAGCGCCATTGGCAGGCCATGCGGCGCCACGCCCATCGCCGCGCCACTGACCAACGGCCCTACCAGGCTGCCTACGCCCCACAGCAGGCCCACGCTGGCATTGGCGGTGACCAGGTCCTGGCCCTTGAAGCGCTGGCCGATCAGCACCAACGCCAAGGTATAGATCCCCCCCGCCACCGCCCCCAGCACCACCAGCAGCGGCCACAACAGCCACGTCAGGTCCAGCAACCAGGGCAAACTTATACCGATCGACATCGCCACCAGCCCGCACACCAGGTGCAGCCCGGTGCGCTCGACCCGATCGGCCAGCCAGCCAAGCGGCAGCTGGAACAACATGTCGCCGGCAAACACCACCGTCACCATCAACGCCGCCACACCCACGGCGAAGCCATGGCTGCTGGCGTATACCGGCAGCAACGACAGCACCACGGCGTCGAAGAACGAGAAGAACAGCACCGCCATGCACAACGCCGGCGCCACCCGGAAGAACCCCGCCAGGCCAAAGCTTTTCTCGCCTTCTTCGTGCGCCACATGGTCATTGGGCACCGTCAGCACGATGCACAGCAAGGCCAGGCCATAGCCAACGGTGACCACGCCGGTGATCCATGGGCTGTCCGCCCCCAGTACTGCCAGCATGGCCGGGCCGAGCACCTGGAAGCCGGTAAAGCTGGTGGCATACAGGGCCATGATCTTGCCGCGGTTGTGCTCCGGGCACAGTTCGTTGACCCACGACTCGCCCAGGATGATGGCGATACCCATGCCCAGCCCCAGGCCAAGGCGCAGCAGCGCCAGCAGCCACAGCGAGCCAAAGGCCGCTTCGAGCAGGGCGATGCTGAGTGTGCACAGGCTGAAACACAGCAGGTAGATGGTGCGCCGGGTGAGGTGGCGGCAGCAGGCATCGACCAGGAATGCCGAAAGCATCATGCCGGCAGCGGGAATAGCCGAGATGATGCCGATTTCCAGGGTGCCCGCCCCTGCTTCATGCAGGCGCAACGAAACCAGGGGCAGGCTCGCCCCCAGGCTGAAACCCACGACCGAAACGGCGAACAACAGGCCCGCCAGCAAACGCATGTTCATGTACCACTCCTTGCAAACCGGAAAAACGTGCAGACACAGGCGCGCAGGCCAAAGTGGCCAGCGGCGCGAACGCGCAGATCAGGTCAGGCGAAGTGTGGCGAGAAGGTGAAGGCAAACAGCACGCTGCGGCGGCGCTTGAGTACCGTGTCGCTTGGCCACGCATGGCGCAAGCCCTGAAGGGCAGGCTGGCGGGCGCTGGGCAGTGACGGGGTACGGCGCATTGCTTGGCTACTACGCAGGTGAGAGGGGAAAGTGGCGGCACTCTAGGCCAAGGACAGTCCGGTCGTCAATCGGCAGGGGCCGCCGCATGCAGCGGCCCCGACGAAATCAGCGCTTGCCGGTATTGGGCAGGAACACCGCCAGCAATCCGAACAGCGGCAGGAACGAACAGACGCCATAGACGTATTCGATGCCCCGCAAGTCTGCGACGTACCCCAGCAGCGCCGCACCGATGCCGCCAAAGCCGAACATCAGGCCGAAGAAGATGCCGGCAATCATGCCCACGCTGCCCGGCACGAGCTCCTGCGCATACACCACGATGGCGGAAAACGCCGAAGCCAGAATGAAGCCGATCACCACGCTCAGTACCGTGGTCCAGAACAGATCGGCATAGGGCAGCGCCAGGGTGAACGGGGTCACGCCAAGGATCGAGAACCAGATCACCGCCTTGCGCCCGATACGGTCACCGATCGGCCCACCGAAGAAGGTCCCCGCCGCCACGGCCCCAAGGAACAGGAACAGGTGCAACTGCGAGCTGGCTACCGATACCGCGAATTTCTCGATCAGGTAGAAGGTGAAGTAGCTGGTGAAACTGGCCATGTAGAAGTACTTGGAGAACACCAGCAAGCCCAACACGATCAGCGCCACGATCACCCGCTGGCGGGAGATGCCATGGGTGGCCTGCACCGCCTTGCGTGCTTTGGCCTGGTTAAGGTGTTCCTTGTACCAGCCACGCAGCATCAGGGTTACGCCAAGGAAGAACAACGCAGCCAGGCCGAACCAGGCGACGTGGGTCTGGCCGAACGGAATGACGATGGCCGCCGCCAGCAACGGGCCCAGCGCCGAACCGGTGTTGCCCCCCACCTGGAAAGTTGACTGGGCCAGGCCGAAGCGCCCGCCGGAGGCCAGCCGCGCGATACGCGAGGTTTCGGGGTGGAAGGTGGAGGAACCGATGCCCACCAGTGCAGACGCCAGCAGGATCATCGGGAAGCTGCCGACGAAGGCCAGCATCACGATCCCCACCAGGGTGCACAAGGTGCCCAGCGGCAGCAGGTTCGGTGCCGGCCGACGGTCGGTGAAAAAGCCGACCCAGGGCTGCAACAGCGACGCGGTGATCTGGAACGTCAGGGTGATCATGCCGATCTGGGCGAAGCTCAGGTTGTAATTGGCCTTGAGCATCGGGTAGATCGCCGGCAGTACCGACTGGATCAGGTCGTTGATCAGGTGCGCCAGCGCGCAGAAACCGATGATACGCATCACCAGCGGCGTGGCCTGGTTGGCCGGTGCCTGGCTGGATGCGGTGGAGGCGCTACTGGTGGCCATTTGCCTAAATCTCCGTCCTCAGGTTTGGGATCCGATTATCGGGAAACAAATAGATACTTAGCTACCTTTTTTTCCCTCCGTCGTGACGTTCTTGAAAATGGTTCTCAATATAATTAGCATCCCTGTCTACTTCTCCTGTCATCGTTGGGCCCACTGGCCCCACTCGCGAGCAGACCGTACCCATGAGCCCGATGCCCGCCAAACAGCTGCAACCCGACCCCGAGCAGGAAGCGCTCGAGTGGTTCTCGGCGTTGCGCCACCCCAGCTGTGACGACGCCCAGCGCCAGGCCTTCGCGGCCTGGTGCCAAGCTGCTGAAAACGCCCAGGCCTATGCCGAGCTGGAGCGTTTCTGGCAGCAGGTGCAGCCCTCACCCGCCCGCCCTCGCCCACGGCCGCCAAGCGAGCGCCGCAGTCACCTGGGCAAATGGGTGGCGCTGTTCTTTCTCCTGGGCCTGGCCGCCGCTACCTACCTCTACTGGCCGTGGATGCAGCGCCTGGCCAGCGAGCTGCACACCGATGTGGGCGAGCGGCGCAGCACGCGCCTGGCCGATGGCACGACCTTGAGCCTGGACAGCGCCAGTGCGATGAACGTGGACCTGCGCGGCCGTACCCGCCAGCTGCATCTGGTACAGGGCCAGGTGTACCTGCAGGTGGCGCTCGATGGGCGCGCCCTGGAGGTGGCAGTGGGTAACGCACGCATCCAGGTGTTCGGCACCCGCCTGCAAGTCACCCGCCATGCCAACCATGACGAACTGGTGGTCATCAGTGGCAAGGCCATGGTCGTGCAGGGGGGTGAGCAGCGCCTGGTCTCGACAGGTGAACGGGTAACCTTCGATGACACGCGCATCGGCACGGTACGCCCAGCGGACCTGAAAACCGTAGACAGTTGGCGCAGCGGCTACCTGAAGGCCAGCGACATGCCGCTGGGGCAGGTGCTGGAGCGCCTGGCCAGCTACCAAGGCCAGCGGGTATGGCTTATGGATGAACAACTGGCCCATCGCCGTGTAAGCGGCGATTTCAACCTCGACCGCGCCGGGGAAACCCTGCAATCCCTGGCCGCCGCCCAGCATCTGCAGCTACAAGGCGTGCTCGGGCACTGGCTTGTGGTGCGCTAGAACCGGCCCTGGCCGCTAAGTTTTTGAAAGCGTGCAAATTTTTTTTGAAATGAGTGTTGACAGGGGGGGCGTTCAAGAGAATAATGCGCGCCATCGGCTACATAGCTCAGTTGGTTAGAGCATAGCATTCATAATGCTGGGGTCCGGGGTTCAAGTCCCTGTGTAGCCACCAAACAAGACGAAGGGCTTACCGCAAGGTAAGCCCTTTTTCTTTGCCTGCGAGAACTGCCGCATCGAAAGCAGCCCCGGGGCTGCTACCCCTTCTTGCCCCTTGGGCGTCAGCGGATGCCGCTCACTGCCACAGTCAACCCGAGCCCGATCAGCGCCACGCCGATCACCCGGTCCACCAGCCCTTGGCGGTCGATCATGGCCTTGCGCAAGGCAGTGCTGGAAAAAAACACCGCGACCAGGCTGAACCACAGCCAGTGCGCGAACGACATGAACGCACCATAGGCAAATGCCAGCTGCAACGAGCTGCCCGGTTGCACGACCTGGGTGTAGGCACTGACCACGAACAACATGGTCTTGGGGTTCAGCGCGTTGGTCAAAAACCCCGTGCGCAGGGCTTGCAGCACCGAGGCACTGTTAGGCGCCCCACCCTCAAGGCTGATGCGCCGGGTATTGGTGACCGACTTGTACCCCAGGTAGATCAGATACCCGGCGCCCACCACCTTCATGGCCAGGAACAGCATCGGGCTCTGGCTGATGATCACGGCAATGCCCAGTACCGTGTACAGCACGTGCACCTGGACCCCCAAGGCGATCCCCACTGCGGCAGCCAGCCCGGCCTTGCGGCCTTGTGCATAACTGCTGCGGGTCACCATGGCGAAGTCGGCACCGGGGCTGATGACGGCGAGCAGGGTGAATACGGCGACGGCGACGAGTTCGGTCATGGGGATAGCCCTCGATAGGCGATGAAAATGCACAGACCGAGAATTATCGGGAGCTTACGGTGCAGGGAAAATCGATTTATCGTGGCGTAAATCTGATAGTTTCAGTCACAGATACCTAGCGCCTGCTCCAGCCAGCGTGTGATTGTGCAGGCTGCCCAACGCTGCAGTGCCGGCTTGGAGAACTGCCATGAAACTGCCCCCACTCAACGCCTTCCGCTACTTCGACATCGCCGCCCAAAGCGAAAGCTTCGTGCGCGCCGCCGAACACCTGCACGTCACCCACGGCGCCGTCAGCCGGCAAGTGCGCTTGCTCGAAGAAAGCCTTGGCGTAGAACTGTTCGAGCGCCGCAACCGGGCCATTTTTCTCACCGCCGCCGGCCGCGCGCTGCACGGCACCACCCAGGCGATCTTCGAACAACTGGAAGGCGCCGTTCAGCGCTTGCAACACCAGGCCCGCGACAATGTGCTGGTGCTGTCCTGCGAACCGACCATCGCCATGCGCTGGCTGATCCCGCGGCTGCCGCGTTTCCATGTAGCCCACCCCGACCTGCAGTTGCACCTGGTAGCCGCTGGCGGTCCGCTGGACTTCGCCCGCGGCGGCGTCGACCTGGCCATCCGCCGTGACGACTTCCATTGGGGTAACCAGTTGTTCAACCAGAAGGTCTGCGATGAGTGGGTCGGCCCGGTGTGCCGCCCCAGCGCCGGGTTCCGGCTCGACCGCCAACGCCTGCTGCACAGCACCACCCGCCCCGCTGCCTGGCCCACCTGGCTGCGCCTCAGCGGCCAACGGGCGCGGCACTGCGAACGCAGTGACTACGAGCATTTCTATCTGTCGATCCAGGCCGCCAGCGCCGGTTTGGGCGTGGCCATGGCCTCTGCCTTGATGGTGCGCGACGAACTCGACAGCGGGCAGTTGCAGGCGCCGTTCGGGTTTATCCGCGATGGCTCGGCCTACCACCTGCTCAGCCCCCAGCCGTTGAACGATGGTGGCAAGCGCCAGCGCTTCACAGGCTGGGTCATGGAAGAGTGCCACGCCTGTCTGGCTCATTTGGGCTTGTTGCAGCCTGACGCCCCAGCACCACCGGTGCCGGGGCAGCCGCGCTAGGCGATGTTAACCAGGCAGCACGCAGGGTCAGTCTTCAAGCAGGGTACAAGCCATCACCAGGGCATCTTCACGGCCACCCGCCACTGGGTAATAGTCACGGCGACGGCCGATTTCGTTGAAGCCGTAGCGCTCGTACAAGCGGTAGGCCGACTGGTTGCTGGCGCGCACTTCCAGGAAGCATTCGCGGCCATTGAGCTGATAGGCACGGGCCATCAGGTGCTCCAGCAGGCGCAGGCCCAGGCCGCAGCCCTGGTTCTCGGGTTTGACGGTAATGTTGAGCAGGTGCGCTTCGTCGATGATCACGTTGATCACCCCGTGGCCCACTTGCTGCTCGCCATCGAACATCAGCCAGACTTCGTAGGATTTGAGCGCATCCTGGAAAATCCCGCGGGTCCAGGGGTGGCTGAACGCGGCATATTCGATCTTAAGTACGGCATCCAGATCCGCCTCGGTCATCGGGCGAAAACTGATCGAGTCACTCATTCAACGCTCTTCCAGCGCACCATCAGCTGGCGCATGGCTTTCCAGACGTCCGCCTTGCGCTGCGGCTCGTCCATCAACAGTTCAAGGCCCGGCAAGACCCAGGCATCGCCCAGGCCGTCGAGCTTCAGGGTTTGGTAATAGGCCTGGGCGTCGGCGTTGGCGGCAAAGCGCACCGCTGGCAGGCCCACCAGCCAGAGGCAGGTGCACGGCGCGTCTTCCAGGCGCGCCTGGACAAAGCCCTGGACAAAATCACGTGCCGCCTCCGGGCCCTGGTCCATGTTGCCGCGTACCAGCAACGGCCAGCGCACCGGCTCGCCGATGATCTGCGGTGCATCGGGTAGCCCGGCGGCGCGCAGCATGTCCTTGAGCAGCAGGTAGGAAGGGTCGCGGCTCTGGAACGGCTGGCCGGTGGCCAGTTCGACCAGCAGCAGGCAACTGCCGGCGCGCAGCAACTGCAGCGCGAAACGTGGCGGTGGCACCGGCGCCGGCCTTGGTGGTGCGGGTTGCGCCTCGGCCTCGACCGCCTTGACCGCCGGCTTGGGCCCACTGCCGGGCCGCGGGATCTCGATTTTGGGCCGCTCGGCGGAGCGCGCCTGGGGTGCGATTGGCTTTTCGTTGCCAGGGGCTGGCGGCAGCACATCGAAGTCGAGGTCCTCGACCGGGGCCACCGGTAGCAGCAACTCGGGGCGCGACGGCGCAGCGAACGGCAGTTCGGCGCGCGGCAGCCAGTGCACCACTTGCATGGCGGAAAGGAAGGCGCGGCGGCGGGGTTCGGTGAGCAAGGGGCAGGGTCCGAGGGGTGGAGGCAGTTGGGCATTCTAACGTGTACGCCTTGGTTTTTGCAGCGTCTATCAGACCGAGCGCCGCCCGCGCGGCGC